>SLFV01000483.1 GCA_007124075.1 Roseimaritima sp. | reverse complement strand
GCCTGACCCTTCGTAAACCTTTTCTGAGCGGTTCGTAAGCACTCAATGGTAGATTAGCGGAGTTCGCCCCAGTTTCTTTGGTTCGAGGAATTCTGGCGAATTTCGCTAGGGCCCCGTCCTAAGCCATTGACCATGCTTCCCCGCTGCGAAGCGAACCGCAGCAAAGGAGCAGGGCGGATCAACCGCGAAAGCCGAGGTTATTCCCCTCCCCACCCTTGTCTTCCGTGACTGTCACCACTGATTTTGCGGAAGATGCTTATTTCCCAACCCGTCACGAGAGGTTATCTTTTGCAGGCAACGAAGGGGCGGCTTGGTGCAACCGGCAAGCACCGGGGTTGCCACGTTGCTGCGTTAGACAAAACCCAAGAAAACCATGTTCCTGAATATTGCTGCTTACCAGTTTCTTTCGCTTGACCGCTTACCAGAGCGACGTGTGGAGATGCGTAACGCGTGTGCGCAGGCCGGGCTGAAAGGGACGGTGATGCTAAGCCCAGAGGGAATCAACTGTTTCCTGGCGGGGCAACCCGATGCGTTACGCCAGTGGGTACGATGGCTGCAAGCCCAGGAGGAATTCAGTTGCATTGAAGTCAAGGAAAGTTTTAGCGAGGAAATGCCGTTTCAAAGGCTCCTGGTCAAGCTGAAGAAGGAGATCATTGCGTTTGGGGTTTCGGGTATCGATCCGGTGCGGAAGACATCCCCGAAATTGCCGCCTCAAAAACTGAAACAATGGTTGGACGAAGGGCGGCAGGTCACGTTGTTGGATGTTCGCAATGATTACGAAGTGCGGCTGGGGAGTTTTGAGGGGGCGGAGGCGATAGGCGTGGATCACTTCCGTGATTTTCCAGAGGCGGTCAAGTCCCTTCCTGCCGAAATGAAACGCCAAACGATCGTCATGTTTTGCACCGGAGGTATCCGTTGTGAAAAAGCGGGGCCGCTGATGGAGGGCCAGGGTTTCGAGCAGATTTATCAGCTTGATGGCGGGATTTTAAAGTATTTCGAAGAGTGTGGCGAAGCGCACTATGAGGGTGATTGTTTCGTGTTTGACGGACGCGTCGCCTTGGACCCCCGTTTGCGTCCCACCGCCGCGGCGGTTTGTTTTGCGTGCCAGGCGGTTGTGACAGCGGAGGAGCAAATGCAGCCCAGTTATGTTGTAGGGCAGTCATGCCCCCACTGCTTTGTGACCCCTGAAATGCGGCAAGCCCAGCAGTTGGTGACCCGAGCCAAAACGCTTCAACGCGTCACATCGCCGCTTCCTGGCAGCCTTCCCTACACCAATCGGCGACCGATTCGCATCCCCCAGGTTCACGACAACAAGCATTTGATTGATGCGTTGACGGAGATGCATCCCCACATCGACCGAAATCGTTGGCTGCAATGGTTTGAGGCAGGGCAGATTTGTCGCGGTAGCATCGCCGTTGAACCTGGTTTGACGGTCCGAGCGGGGCAGGAATTTTCGCACCTCTTCCCTGAAACAGTGGAACCACCGGTCAGCATGGAAATTGACTTCCTGTACGAAGACGAAGCGATCGTAGCGGTCAATAAATCGGCTCCGCTACCGATGCACCCGTGCGGTCGTTTCAATCGAAATACGCTGACTTCTATCTTGAACCAAGTCTATGCACCCGAGGTGCTGCGGCCTGCACACCGGTTGGATGCCAACACAACGGGAGTGGTGATCTTTTCGCGGCGGCAAAAATACGCTCGTCTGCTACAACCTGCTTTCCAGTCTGACGCGGTGCGCAAGACCTACCTCGTTCGCTGCCAGGGTCACCCGAACACGGATCAGTTTTCTTGTCAGGCCCGAATCGCGCGTCATGCGGGCGAAGCAGGCAGTCGCCAAGTCGCTGGGGACGGCTTAACGGCGCGTACGGATTTTCGGGTAATGCAGCGTCTGGATGACCATAGTTCGTTATTGGAAGCCTGCCCAATCACCGGACGAACCAACCAGATCCGGATTCACCTGCATTCCTTGGGTTTTCCGGTTGTCGGCGATCCGGTCTATGGTCCCACCATGACGGCGGAACGGACGCAAACGCGGCATCCCGACGACGCCCCTATGTGCCTGCATGCCTGGACGCTAACATTTCCATCGCCATTAACTGGTCAGATGCAAACCATCACCGCGCCCGCGCCCAACTGGGCAGCGCTGGGTGCAGGCATGCCACGGCCGGCCTCAACGCGGTATTAGTGGAACGGTCGCGTGCGCACCATAACAAGCTGAAAGACATCGCTTATGCCGCTACCACGTTTTCTTCGTCAAACCGTGGACTTTCTGGGCGATGCGGTTCGTGAACCACGTGAGGAACTGACGCGGCAGCAGCAGCGTGTGCGGCACGCTTTCGAACTTTCCAGTCATTGCTGGCGCGCACTGGATCGGCATCGTGCTCAGGGGATGGCCGCAGAACTGACATACCGTACGATTTTCGCGTTGATCCCGCTGGCGGTTTTGGGGCTAGCACTGTTCAACGTCATCGGTGGGATGCGAGAACTGCGGGGGCGTGTCGAAACGCAGCTATACGCTTTCTTTGGTGTTCCCGAGATTCAATACGGGCCTGCGGTCAACGGGAACGACCAACCGGGAGAGGGGGGGCAGGTGGTAGGGGATCAGTCGTCCACGATTCCGCGGGCTGTTGACTTTGACAGCCTTTTGGAGCAGGATCCGGTCTCGCCAGCGGCGGAGTTTGACGACCAGCAACGTTTACTGGAGTCGGACATCCGCGAAATCCTGAGCGACATGATCGACCAGGTGGCGAACCTGGATTTTGCAAGTATCGGCCTGATCGGCTTTCTATTGTTCATCTACGCTGCGTTGTCGCTGACCGACTCGGTGGAGCAGGTTTTTAATCGCATTTACGCAGTCCCCGACGGTCGCCCGATTCATCTGCGGTTGGCAATCCACTGGTCGATGATCACGCTGGGGACGGGGCTGCTGGGGATTAGCTTGTACCTGAGCGGTCAGTTCGTCGAATTTGTCAGCGAAACGCGGCTGGGGGTTTTTCTGGGAACCTCGCTGAACTACTTGATTGGCGCGCTTGCTAGCTGGATGCTGCTGTTCCTGCTGTACTCGCTAATGCCTAATACCCGTGTTTCTTTTCGGGCGGCGTTGATTGGATCCCTAGTAGCCGCATTACTGTGGGAAGGTGCCAAATTCAGCTTCCAGATTTACGTACGGACCGCATTGCCCTATTCGGCATTATACGGCTCGTTAGGCTTGATTCCTTTGTTTTTGTTTTGGATTTACGTAACCTGGTTAATATTTTTATTCGGTTTGATTTGGACGTTTACCCTGCAAACGGTCCACGGTCGTGATCCCGCGTCAGCGCTGGCGACTGACAGTGACCGCGTGAAAGGCGACCCTGTCTGGATGCTTCCGCTCATGGTCGAAATCGCTGCTGCCTTTGACCGCGGCCAACCGATCGATCGCAGTTGTTTGGTGGACCGGCTTGGATTATCGGCAAAGGTGGTTCAGCAACTGTGCGAAGTTTTGGTTGCCAGCGGGTTGTTGCGACTGAGCGAAGGGGGGGACGCCACGGCGGACTCGGAATTGCTGCTGCCGGCCAGGCCGACCGACAAGATCACGCTGGACGAAATCCTGTACCGTCCCCTGTACGCGACCTGGCCTCCGCCTGAGGATCCTGTGTGGCAGTGCCTGCGACAGTGGCAATCGCAGTGGAGTCCGTGGGCCGCACAAACAACGCTCCGCGATTTAGCGACACAGGGTCGATAACGCTCCGGTTTGCCGGTCTCTCCCGGCGCAGCGAGAACGGCAGGGAGAGATTTTTGGAGTGGAAAACGAGTCGGTCTGTTATAGACCCAGTGTTGCTTATCGCACTCAATCCCACACGGGCGTTAGGCGCGCAAATCCCAATCGACCATTGGCTCCATCAGCTCCTGACGTGTCATGTCGAATTGCAATGGTGTGACCGTCACGCGTCCGCGGCGGAGTTCGGTCACATCACTACCCTCGGCTGGAGGAACCTCGGGATCATTCCAGACTGCCCAGTAGTAATCACGGCCGCCAGGGTCCTGTCGTTTTTCGTAGCGGTCCCCATATTGGGCCAATCCCATGGGCACGACACGCACCTCCGGCGCATGCTGCGTGGCGACCGTGGGTATGTTGATATTGAACAACCCACCTGCGGCGGTTGGACGCGCAGTGATCGCCGTCACCAGATTCCTAGCAATCACGGCTGCGGCCTGATAATTCGGGTCGGAGTCATACTCCAGCGAAACCGCGATGCTGGTGATTCCAAAAAAAGCGCCTTCGATCGCCGCCGCGACCGTACCGCTGTACAGGACATTGATACCTGCGTTCAATCCACTGTTGATCCCGCTGACAACCAAGTCAGGTTTCCAGGGACAAAGTTCCGCGATGGCAAGTTTCACACTATCGGCGGGCGATCCCTCAACCGCCCAGGCGGGATGGCGGTCAAGCCGCGCAACGCGTTTGCAAATCAGCGGAGTCAAGAAGGTAATCGCGTGGCCGACGCCACTTTGTTCGGTCGCAGGTGCAACGACCAGCACTTCGCCCAGGTGGCAAAGCTGCGCTTCCAGGGCAGCCAAACCGGGCGCGTAGACACCGTCGTCATTGGTTAGCAAGATTTTCATGGGTCCTAAAGAAATCGGAGATAATAGTCGACGTGACGCTGAATCATTTGTTGCACGGAAAACTCCGTTGCAATCCTCTGTTTTCCCACCGCTCCCCACTGTCGCGCCGTCTCGGGGGATTCCAACAATAGGTGCGTCTGCTTGGCAAACGTAGCAGCATCGCCGCACGGGACCAAGCACCCGTTGCGATTGGGGGCAACCAGGTCGCGGTTGCCCGGAATGTCGGAGGCCACCACTGGCAGGCCGGCTTGCATGGCTTCCATCAGTGCGTTGCTTTGACCTTCGTATTCGCTGCCGATCCAAAACACGTCAAAGTGCGACAGCAATTCGACAACATTTTCCTGCTGGCCAACAAAGCGAATGCGTTGCCGGTCGCTAACCGCGTCTCGGTATCGCTTCAGTTCGGCCGCTTGGGGCCCGTCACCGATGATCACTAGCGTAGTGTCTTCCCGCAGCGAAGCCAGCATCTCCGCAGCCCAGATCAAATCGCGATATCGCTTTTGCGGCCACAAACGTCCCACGGCGACAATCCACCGACGTTCGGGATCAATTCCCAGTTGCTGAGCGACCTGCTGGCGGCATCGATCGTTGTGAACCGCTGGCGCGATCCCATTGGGAATGATCTCGAACGTTGTCGGCGGAATTCCATGCCGCGCGTAAAACTGCTGAACGCCACGACTGTTGGTCGTCAGCCCCTGCGAATGTTTGGCCAGGTATCGATCGATCGCAAAGTGGAAGGTGGTTTTCCACGGATCGACGCACCTTTCCGACCCCAAGACAGAGCGCACGCCAGCAGCAACCGCAGCGGCGCGACCGTAACTGTTGGCCGCGAACAGCCACGTGTGGACAACATCGGGAGCCAGTTTGCGGAGGTGACGTTTCAGTCGAAAATAGGATCCGGGATCAACCTTCCAGCGTTTTTCGATCAGCTTCACGGGGATTCCCGCTTCATCCAGCATGCGTCTGCGCGGGCCATCGCGGGTCAACAGGACCACGTGACAGTCGAACTGGTCGCGTGGCAAACCAGCGGCCAACAAACACAGTTGTTGTTCCGCACCACCCTGGTCCAGCGTGGGAATGACAAGACAGATCCGGGAGGTCAACTTGCGGGCTCGTAATTGTTGGAACTGGAAGAATCCGACCTGCCCGTCAACCGAAGAAAGACGCGCAAATAGGCATTCACCGTATCGTTAAACGAGTGTGTCAGGACAAGCTGGCGTGCCCGCCTAGCGTTCTCGCGTGCTGTCGGCAGATCATTAACGATGGACATCACTGCATTGACAATTTCTTCGGGCGAATGTGGCAGGAACGCAGCAACGTGCGACATCGCCGCACCCATAAGTGTGCGCGACTCCGCCGTATTGGCAACCGCTGCGGGCACGCCAGCGGCGACGAATCGCGGCAAAAAGTAATTCAACCCTTCGGTGTCTCTCGGAAGAACGTACAGATCCGCGGCGGCAATCAGGTCATCGATGGGACAGAACGTCCCCGGAAGTTTGACCATCGCCTGCAAACCTTCACTGCAAATATGCGAGAAAATCGATTCACGAAGTTCGCCGTCGTTCAACATCCAGACTTGCAACCGGGGGCATTCATCCTGCAAGCGCCGCAGTGCTGTGACCAGATCCATGATTCCACTTTCCGGTTGCAGGCGGTTTGTGGTTACCAGAACTAGATCATCCGCAGCAACATGCAGGTCACTGTTGGCACTGGCTAGCGACTTGCGTGCTTGCTGTCGCTGGGTCGCCGTAGAAATTGCTGCAGTAGGGAAACCGTTGGCAATCCGGACAATCCGCTGTCGCGGACAACCGATGGAAATTAGTTCCTGTTCGGCAAACGCTCGCGGCGCAACCAGGCAATCAGCGGCTCTGCATGCCTGTCGATACTGCTTGCGCAACCGATTCTGCTGCCACCAACCGGCGTCCGACAAGCCCTCGCTGCCCCCAAAACGCAAGACCGACGGAATGCCACAGCGCCTAGCAGCGTCAACCGCCGCCTTGGCCTCCTCGTGGAGCGAATCCGCGAAGATCAAGTCGAATTCCGGGGCATGTTCCGCCAACCACTGCGTCAGGGATCTGACGTAACGTCCCATCGACCATTCGCTTCGAGGGGCGGGCAGGGGGCGATGAATCGGGACATCGCAGACCCGCAGATTTTTGGGCCACGATGCAGCATAGCGGGGGGTAACAATTTCCGGTGCCGCCCCTTTGCGTTGCAATCCGTCCGCCAACGCGTACAGCCAAGCGGAGGAGTCATCCCCCAAATGTGGCCAGTAGCGCCGCGTTACGAACAACGTACGTAGGACGGTCATGGTTTTGGATAGATCGCCCCGTTGGCTGGCACACCATCGGTGTTGGCATCGATTTCGTGCGGTTCCAGCACCGCCAAGAAAGGTAAATTACGATACTGATCGCGATAGTCCAGACCGTACCCCACAACGAACTCGTCTGGAATTTCGAAGGCCGTAAAATCGGGGCGCAGTGCGACATCGTGAGCGCGGCATTTTCTCAACAACACCGCGCTGGCAACACTCCTGGCACCCTGCACGGCGATGACCTCCATCAGCTTTGCCACGGTGCGTCCGGTATCGAAGATGTCGTCGACCAGCAGCACATCCCGGTTGCGGACGTCCAGTAGCATCTGCGTATCCACAGAAAGCTCGCCTGCCTTCGCTTGGCCACGGTAGCTACTGGCCTGGATCACGCCAACCCGTAGCGGCAGAGATAACATCCGAATTAAATCGGCAAACAGGACGACTGACCCTGTCATTACAGCCACCACCGTTAACGGCTGGCCTTGATAATGGTCGTCAATCTGGCTCGCTAAGCGACTGACTCCCGCGTGTAAATCCGTCTCGTTCAGCAATACTTTCATCAGCGCGGCTTCTCAAAACGAATTCTAAAAATTTTTAATCGTTCGGTGGGTCAAGATTGCGGGGAATGAACATTTTAACGCCTGCGGCTTGGCAGTCTGCCCCCAAGGACAAAAGACGACGTCGCAATATTTGTACGCCATCACTGCACACGGGATGGTATTCCTGCCATAATCATCGATTAATAGCAAGAATTCAAATCCGCTGCGGTGGTTTTTGTAGAAGGCAGGCCAACTCTTCGCCGGTTTTCGGTCAACGTTATTTGGCCTGTGGCAGGTCGCCTCGTTTCGTATGATTTCAGTTTTCCAAGGAGTTTGAACTAAGATGAAATTCGCTGTCGGTACTTTTGCATGTTTTTCTATCGCGATCGCTTGTGGATGCGGTGGCGGAGGGACGGAACCGACCGTACCAGTAACCGGAACGGTCTCTTTCAACAGTTCTCCCGTCGCGGGGGCCACAGTGGTCTTTGGTGCCGATTCCGGTCAGGCTCGCAGTGCGACCGCGGTCACCGATTCTTCTGGGGCGTTTTCGCTGTCAACCTATGGCGAATACGATGGGGCAATCGTGGGCACTTACAAAGTGGCGATCAGCAAGACAGAGACTTCCGGGGGAATGTCGGAGGACGAGGAGCATGCTGCGATCGAGGCTGGGCAGGAATTACCGGAAGCGCAGGCAAAAAGCGTGCTTCCCAGCAAGTATTCCAGCGCGGCAACTTCCGGGTTGGTGGCGGAAGTCACTGCGTCTGGAGAAAACCAATTCACGTTTGAACTGAAGGATTAGAGACGCCCCCTTGTCAACGAGCGTGTTGTGATTGCTAGGTACTGCCGGTTGCTTGGTGGTTACGCACTGCTGGCGGTATGGGCCACATGGCCGTTGGCAACGGATCTCCCGCGGTCGCTGACCATGGGAGACGAATCCGCCGCGACCGTTCCTTTGTTTACCGCTTGGACAGTCGGCTGGAATGCCACCGCTGCCAAGCGTCTGGGGGGCGGTTATTGGGACGCCCCCATTTTCTTCCCAGAATCACGTACGCTTGCCTTTTCAGAGCCCATTGTGACGTCGTTGGTCGTCGCACCGGTGGTGTGGATGACCGATAATATTGTTTTGGCACACAACGGATTCTTACTGCTGCTGCTAGTGCTCAATGGGTTGTCGGGTTACGCGGTGCTGGCCCTGCTTGGGTGCAGGGAGGTTTCTGCGGCGATAGGCGGAGCTTGGTTGGTCCTGCTGCCGGGCGTCCAGAATGAACTGGGCGTGCTGCAGTTGGTCGGCATCTTTGGCATCGTCTGGCTGCCGACACTACTGGTATTTCTGGGTGCCCGTCCCAGCAAAGGGCTTGCAGTGTCACTGGGCGTGGTGTTTGCGGTGACGTATGCCACGTGTGGCAATTACGGTGTCTTTGCCAGTGTCCTTCTGGTGCAGGTTTCACCGTTGGCGTTAGTGTTTCGAACCGGGAACCGGGGGCGGTGGCTATCAGCATTCTTGGCTGCTGGTGTGGCGCTGATCCTGTTGGCCCCTCTGGTTGCGGTTCAGCACCGGGTCGCGGGCCAACACGGCTTGGTACGAACAATCGATCTGGCTGGACGACTTTCCGCCGGACCGGCGGATTATCTTCTGCGGTCGCGTTCCAACCCTTGGGAGCCGGAATGGCTGCAGCAACGGCGTTGTGAATCGCCGCATCGATTAGGCGTCGGAATGGCTCTGCCACTTTTGGCCGCCGTGGGCGTCGTCTGCGGGTTGCGACGGCCTGCAGGGCGACGTTGGACGCTGGTCATGCTTGGAACCGCGTTTGCCGCATTTTTCCTCTCTTTGGGACCCAACATCAAAGTCTTCGCTTGGAGTCCGTACGAGACGCTGTGGCATTACTTCCCGGGGGTAGCGCAAGTCCGCAGCCCATTCCGCTTGGCGATGTTTGTCCAAGCGACCTGCGTTCTGTTGGCTGGACAAGGCCTTGACGTTCTTCTGACGCGTCTGGCCGGTGCTTCCGCGGGTGGAGGCAGGCACGTGTTGGCTTGCCTGCTTGCGGGCTGTGTCCTGGTGTCGCTTTACGATTTTGCACCGCGAGCCCAACCGCTCTACTGCACCGCGACCATTGAGCGAGAAACCGGATGGGTTGCATGGCTAAGGAACAATACCGCAGCCGACGACGTCTTGGTCTGCCTGCCTTTTCCCACGACGGCCAGCGTGCGTGAATTCCAACAAACGGCGGAGTGGATGTATGCGGGACACTTTCACCAACGTACCATCGTAAACGGATACTCCGGATTTTTGCCCGCTAGCTACGTCCAAGCCAGGACGCAGCTTGCTGGTTTCCCAAAGCCCACCGCGATCGATTGGTTATGCCAACAGGGCATTGGATACTGCGTTATCGACCAACGGTATGCCAAGGCCTTGGATGTACAATCACAAGCCGAAAGCGATCGAAGGCTTGTTTTGCAGTTTAGCGATGACGTTGCCATGATCGAAATTTACCAAGTCAAGGCTCCTTCGTCGGGCACGAATCATTCGGCGCTGCAACGTTCCCGATAAAACGCTACAGCAGGGGGCGAATCCAGGGTGCCAACAGCCTATGGAATTGTACATTCCAATAACGACGCGATTCAACGGCGTCCGCCGTAGGCTGCAACAGTGTTGTCACGGTTGCCAGTCGAGCGCCCGCCATTTGCTGATGGATAACAGCCAACAGGCTTTCGGTGAAGTGAGCGTCCTGGACAATCACGCCAACTTCCAGATTCAGTGCTGCGGAGCGTTCGTCGAAGTTGTAGCTGCTAACGACACCAATTTGTCCATCAATCACCATGGCCTTGGTGTGCAGATGTGGCTCGGACTGCAACTGGTAAATTTTCACACCTGCGGACAGTAGATCATCCTTGATATTTTCAAAACCTGCCGACGTGATCGCTCGATCCGCACTGTTGATCGAATTGGTACACAGGATGACATCGACGTTTCGCCGCCGCGCGTCATAGATCGCTTGCAAGTCACGCTCGTTGAAGATCGGGTACGGTGTTTGGATCAGGATGGTCTGCTGCGCCTGATGGATCAGGTTCAGCAACCGTTTCTGGACATGAAAGTTTGACTTTGCGACATCGGTTTCGGCGAGGAATTCGACACGGTTTCCCGCCACCGACAATGCTCTCGAAGTATCGATGGACCTGGTGCCAATGAATCCATGCTTGATCAAGAACATGTAGGAACGATCAAGCAGTTGCAAGTATTGTTGGTCGGTTTTCGCAGTTTTGAATGCCGGCACCCACGGATCTTTTCGCAGCGGCAAGGCGGTTGTGACGATTCGCCCCAGCAGATTGGCTTGGCTCAGCGGTTTGACCTGTTCGTGTTGCCAAAGCCACTGATAGTAAGCGGCTGCCTGCGCGGCGACCGGCCCTTGGATGTAAAGGTCACAGTCCAGGAAGGGAGAATCGCCGATTCCGAAATGGTTGTCGCGCAGATTACGGCTACCCAAGATCAAATGTTTTCGATCGACAATCAGCAGTTTGTCATGCATCCGCTGATTCAGCGTCCGCGGATGCACGCTCTCTGGAAACCGATAGGCATGGATCTCCACGCCGTTTTCGCGGAGGATCCGGTGCAATGGCTCCGGCAAACGCGACATAAGTCCGTCGATCAGCAGGCGGACACGGACACCGCGATGGGCGGCATCAATCAGCAAGCGCAAAATCGAGGCCGAGACCCGTCCGGTATCGACCAAGTAATACGAACAGTCGATTTCGCGCTCGGCCCGCTCAATTAAGTCAATCCGAAACTGTAACGCCTCCTGATGGTCTGGAAGCAGACGTAAACAATGATCCTCCGAAGCCCGTAACGACGCTGCCCCAAACCAACAGACGACGCACAGCAGCAGAAACCGGAAGTGTCCGCCGGGATGGCAAAGGAAACGGTACGACGGATGGCCCGAGTAAGCAATCATGCCGGATTTTGCTACACACCCGCGGGTCGAAAATAAACAGGGATCAGGCTGTTAGCAGGCCTGACCGACAGGCGACGTCCGACCGTTGGGACACCCTCTCTGATAAAGATCGGATTTTTCGAGCAAATCCTATAATCCGATCTGAACGTCATAGTGGCATTACGATCACGTTGTGATTGGCATTGACGCAGCGGAGACGAAGCACCTACCACGTACTTGAATGTTTTCCCGTAACTTTAGAAAAAAAACTTGGCACCGTCCCCAACGGGACGAAAAACGGAGTCCTGATTCCGGTGAAACTGTGCGATTCTGTTTCCCTACGGCTTGCGCGACCGAAACGGTTGCCGGGTCTGACCGCGTTTTTCGTGGCTTGGGCGACGGTTGCCAATGCGCAACGGGTAGCGTTTCCCAACGTCGCTCCTGCGGGTGAAAATCCAACTGCGGCGTTGGCGCAAAATGGGTTCGTGCCGGAGACGCAGATGGCTCCCGTCACGCCACGTTCCAGCATTGGCACGCCACCCCCCCCCAGCAGCACCTTGGGCAGCCCAGTTGTTGACCCCTATCAGAGCGGCATTGGCGCAGGGAACATCCGCTCGGTCGCTCCGGAAACCCCCGCGCCGCCGACGTATCCTGGTGCCAGTGGATTGGGGGGACTCTTTTCCGGTAGCAATGCGTTTGGCGGGGTGAACCCGCAACCTGCTCTCTCTGCCAATCCGTGGCCCTTTGGCGCACCGGCGACGACAGCAACGTATCCCTCAGCAGGTGCATTTCCGGGCTCATTTCCTGGCGCCGCACCGCCGCCAGGGTATCCGCCACCAGGATTCGGTGCTCCCGGACAACCTGTCCCAGGATACCCGGGCTATGGGATGCCTCCGCCAACGTCCTACCCGCCCGGTGCCTACCCGATGCAAACACCCTCGACCTTGTTTCCGGGAGGTTTAAGTGGACCCGGGGGGCTGTTTAATGGGGGATGGGTAACCAACCCTTACACCGGATGGCCTGGCAGTCCCGTCGGTGATCCATTGCGTCTGTTCCAGGGCCCGCGAATTCGACACACGTGGCTACGTGGCGGTTCTTCCGCCGAATCTGTTGGCATCAACACCACGGATGTATCCATTGCGATCGCGTTGCCAAACTTCCTCTGGACGAATCAACCGCTGTACGTTTTGCCCTCATTTTCTTTGCATTTATGGGATGGTCCCGATGGGGCGTCTGGCGGCAACGCCGACCTGCCATCGCGGGTCTACGACGCCTTCCTGGATGTGGGCTGGCAAAGTGATCCGATGCAGATGGTTGGCGCGGAACTAGGCTTGCGTGTCGGCGTTTTCACCGGTTTCAACGCGGTTTCGTCAGACAGTTTGCGGATTCGGGGCCAAGGCCTG
>SLFV01000500.1 GCA_007124075.1 Roseimaritima sp. | reverse complement strand
TATCGCATGGTCGTTTGGTACGACCGATGCTGATCGCAGCACTGGGTTTGGTGTTATTCGGAATCATCAATCGTGAACTTGTTCTGCCACAGTTTCGCGACCGCTTGGGTGCCAAACCCGCGGTGAATGCAGCCGATTCGTTGCGACCTATTCAGCCCTGTTACGATCGGCAAATCGGGATTTTGGTGGAAGGCAAAGGAGTGATCGCGGGTCGGAGTGAAATCAGCAATCCGGCGTTCCGGTTATTTGCGGATTACCCAGGATTCGGCCATCAATTGGTCGCGAAAACTGCTCGTTGGATGGAGGAAACTGCACAGCATCCTGCGGGTTTTTTGCTGGACCAAGTCCAAGTACCGGCGGCCATTGACCAATTGCCGTCGCAAAGTCTGAGCGATATGGCTGTGCTGTTGACCGCAGCGGACACCGCATGGCTTCAGCCGGGGCAATGCTTTGTGGTCACATCGGTGGACATCGGCCTGTTGTTGGCCAATGGTGCTGGAAAGAAGTATACACCGCTTCCCGATCTGGTGCGTAGGATCCGCAATCCGTCGGTCCATACCAGTAGCAGTATTCAGGTGGATTTGCATGTTCGGCTGCTCAGTCCACTACTAGATTACACGCTGGTGCTGCTGGGTTTGCCGTTGGCGGTGATGCGAGCAGATAAAAACCTGTTTACCCTTGTCGGCCAAGCCACGATTTTGGTCCTCTTCTTTTTCGGGATCAAGTCGTTGGCGATAGCACTGGGAAGCAATGGCTACTACTTAAATCCTGCCATGGCAGCCTGGATCCCCGTCCTGATTTTGACGCCATTGGGCTATGTGCGCTACCGCGAAACACAGCACGTCTAGCGGTGCATAATGCGGATTTATGGAGTTAGTTTGAACAAACCATTTTTTCGTTAAGTCTCTTTTATCCATCCAAAACGGGTGTAAGCATGATCATCTGGAGGAGTCATGGTTTGACGTCAATTTTCCAATCGAGCGGCGATCCATTGTCGGGCGGTTTGTAGCGCTTCGGGCAACTTGGCGGGGTCCTTGCCGCCTGCTTGCGCCAAATCCGCCCGTCCACCGCCGCCACCCCCCACTGCTTTTGCAGCGACCGCCACCCACTTGCCAGCCTGAACACCACGTTCAACTAAGACTTTACTGACACCCGCGACCACCAGGACCTTGTCATTCTGGACCGTCGCCAGCAAGGCCGCTGTCGGCCCGGTGCTTTGTTTACGAATCTGATCGATCAACAACCGCAATTGATTCGCGTTGGATCCCGGCACCTCATGGACGATGACCAGCGAGTCACCGACCTGCTGGGCAGCGGCCAACAAGTCACTGCTGGAAAGAGAATCATCCTGTTTCTGGGATTTGATCTGCTGGATCAACTGTTCGCGTTCCTGCATCAGACCCTGGAGTCTGGTGGGGATATCGGCGAAGGACACATTTAAACGCCTAGCCAGTTCTCGGACGGTAATGCGTGCGGCGGGATAGTCAAGCGGATCGACACTAGCTGATTTTGGGGTTGGCAGAGGCATCCACTGGGGGTCAGACTGTCGCCCGGCCTGTAAATCCTTTTTCAACATGCGGATTTCTTCGATCAAGCGTCGGGTCTGTTCCACCAATTGGTCTTGCCCACCCCCAACCATCCGCTGGACGGCTTGGAAAACATCCAGCACCTGACCGCGATGTTCCTTAGCCCGTCGTCCGGTCAGAGCAATCATTCGGCGGGTTCCTGCGGAAACACTTTCTTCAGCGACAATGGTAAATTCGCCGACTTGCTCCGTATTGTTCAGATGAGTCCCACCGCAAAGTTCCCGGCTGAAATCGCCCATCGAGACCATCCGCACGGGATCGGGGTACTTTTCCCCAAACAGCATCATCGCTCCTACCTGTCGCGCCTGGACCAGCGGTATTGTTTCCCAGTGAATGGCGTCGCCACGTTTAATTCGCGCGTTAACGTCAAGTTCCACGTTCGCCAGCATCTCCTCGTTCATCGACTCTTGATTGGTGAAATCGAATCGTAACCAATCCGCATCCACTTTACTGCCCTGTTGCTGGGCATGCCCCCCCAAGTTCTTTTGCAAAGCAAAATGCAGGATGTGCGTGGCCGAATGGGCGCGAGAGATTGCATGTCGACGTTCCTGATCAACCTCCGCGACACAGGGGCTGCTTTCACGCATTTCACCTCGTGTCAAAAATCCATGATGGACCAGCAGCCCCGCATGTTTCTGCGTATCGATGACCGTGAACTCGAAAGCATCGTTGAAGATCCGGCCACAATCACCCACCTGCCCCCCCGCTTCTCCATAAAACGGTGACCGATCCAAGACCACTCGCAAGGGTTGTTTATTATTGCCGCGAACATGGCTGAGCAATTGACCGTCATCATCCTTTCCTGATCCATCACTAGTGATGATCCCCTTCAACACGCAATCGGCGGTTGTCTGTTCATACCCCAGAAAAATCGTCTCGCGGAGCGCCTCCTTCAGGGTTTCCAGCGGACCGGTCTGGAACAGCTCGCGCTGTCCCGCCCCGCTGACACCCGCATGTTCATCCATCGCCTGTTGGTATCCTGCCCAATCGAAGGTGAAGTTTTGTTCTGCCGCGAGTGTTTGTAACAGCTCCGGAGGGACACCATACGTTTGATACAAATCTGCGGCTTGACCACCGTCAACCATCCCACGGTTTTCGCCCCGCATGTTGCCAAACATTTTGCCAATGCGATCCAACCCTGCATCAATGGTGGCAAAAAACGTCTCTTCCTCGTTCCGAATCACTCGACTGACCCGTTCGACCGTGTCCCGCAGTTCCGGATAGGGGTTTGACATCGCGGTGGCGACTGCGGGAACCAACTGATACAGGAACGGTTCACGCAGACCCATCTGATGACCATCCAAGACGGCCCGCCGAATCAAGCGCCGAATGACATACTTTGCCCCATTGGCTCCCGGATAGACATTTTCGTGAATTGCGAAAGTTCCGGCGCGCACGTGATCGGTGATCCGACGCAGACGCCGACCATTGTCGCCGGTGTACTGGTATGGCGCGCCCACCACGTCGGATGCGGCTTGAACGATAGGGAAGAGACTGTCAATGTGAAAATTGCTTGGCTGTCCTTGCAATACGCTGGCGGTACGTTCCAACCCCATGCCGGTATCGATATTACGACTGGGGAGCGGACGTAAATTATCGGGTGGTTCACCCACGCGGTTGAACTGTGTGAAGACCAAGTTCCAAATTTCGACACTATTTCCGTCATCCAGCTTGTAATAGATTTCGCTGCATGGACCACACACACCATCGGGACCTTCGCTGGGGGCGCTGGCAGGCCAAAAGTTCTCGTCCTCATCCATGCGTGCGATCCGCGAGGCTTCCAAACCGATTTCATCGTTCCAAATCGCGAAGGCCTCCTCATCATCCTTGTAGACCGTTACCGACAATCGTTCCTGGGGAATCTTCAGCCAGCGCGGGTCGGTCAAAAACTCCCAAGCCCAGTGGATCGCCTCGCGTTTGAAATAGTCG
>SLFV01000213.1 GCA_007124075.1 Roseimaritima sp. | reverse complement strand
GCCCTGCGTGGCCTGGAAACGATGCCCGGGAGGTTCGCCACCTAGCGTGGGCCGCAACAGTGGACCATTGGTCAGCACACTATGCCCGGCCAACGCCAGTTGCCACCATTCCGCGATCGTGGGAGTCGTATCAGGGCTCCAAACGTAAGTCCGGTTGTAGCCGACCGGATGCGATGCGACTTGCGAACCGCTCCCGGCCAGCGGAGGAATTTTCAGCCCCGCGTCTAGGAGTTTCCAGTAAATTTGTTCGGCCCAGCGGCCTGGCCCTAACGCGTCGGTGTAGCCAACCTCCGTCGGTGGTCGGCCCACACGAATTTTGTCAACCGTGTGATCCAAACGCAGCCAGTCTCCCAGTACAAAAATCGCGCTGATGCGGTCGCTGGCTAACCAGATCGGCAGGTCCCAGGCGAACGGATCTTCAATCACGATCGTCGGAATCTGGCGTTGCACCGCAACCCGAATCGTATCGCTGCTGGGATTGCTGTCTGGGATCGAAAAACCCTCGGGAACCCCGACCAGCAACAATCCGTGTCCATCGGCTGCCAGATCGCTACGGATCGCCAGCGGCCCCCAATCCGCATCCATTCCGCCCACGGGTAACGGTCGATCACTGAGCACGCGTTTGCCTCGCTCGGGTTGCACATGGCCCAGGTAATGCAAGTCCTCACTTTGCATCAACAACGGCAGCACATCAGCAGCCCCCCTTGCTGCGGCGTCACCTGACCACCACCCTTCTGCGGAAAGATCCACCATCCGCGGCAACTGCACCAAACTCAGGTCAACTCCCCCTCGTTCCAATAAGAAATTCCCGGTAATGATTCGATACTCCGGCCCACGGATAACCTGGAAGTTGTAATTTCCAGGCGGAACGGCGATCCGTTGTTCCGGTTGCAAGACAAACCCGATCCCGCTGGACACGGTTCGTCGCACGACCTGTTGCCGACCATCGGCCCGCGACAGAATCATCCTGGCGGGGACCGGCGCGTCGGAGGTTTTGTCGACCGCCGTCAACTTCAGCCCCTCCGCACTGCCAGCCGGTGCCAAGAACCCGAACAAGATCAAGAATATGCTTGGCAAGGCACAGAATCGTCGACGAGGAAGCATGGGCGTCAATCCTGTTAGCGTGTTGGTGCCCCAGAGATGGGTGGCCAGACGGGGCGCGCGTTGTGAAAAAATGTTCCTCCCTTTAGATTAGCTCACAACCCGGGATGGTTCAGGTTTTGCATTGCCTCTGCGTGGAATAAACTGGTGTCAGTTTGGCAGCCGTTTTTTTGACCGTACGTTTTTTAAGCATCACAGTTTTAAGCATCACAGAAGAATAAAAATAAAGATGGCGGATGATCTGTATCAAGTACTGGGCGTCGGACGAGGAGCGTCGAAGGATGAAATCCAGAAAGCGTACCGAAAATTAGCAAGGAAATACCATCCAGACATGAATCCGGATAATCAGCAGGCTCGCGAACGGTTCAAGCGAGTGCAGGAGGCCTATGATGTGCTGAGCCACGCAGAGAAACGGGCTGCGTACGATCAATACGGTGCCGACTTTGAGAAGATTCGCTCGGGCGGATTTCATCCCAATGCCGGAAACGCCTCGTTTGATGGTTTGGATCTGGAACAAATTTTTGGCGGGGGAGGCGGACGTCGGGGTGGTTTCGAGGGGGGATTCAACGAATTTTTCGAACAATTGATGGGCGGAGGAGCTGGCCAAGGTGGCGGTGCCCATCCGTTTTCGAGAGCACGACGCGGACAAACCGTACCACCCAAACGTGGAGCAAATGTTCGGATCGAGCTGACCGTGCCTTTTCAGACTGCGATCGGTGGCGGAAAGAGTGAGTTTTACCACCCTAGTCGCGGTGGTGAAAAACTGAGCGTAACGATTCCTCCGGGTGTCAAAGATGGCGATAAAGTACGTCTGCGCGGCAAGGGAGACCCCGCATTCGGGGGTGGCGATCCAGGGGATTTAATCCTGGAACTGCAGGTTGCGTCGCATCCATACTTTCGACGCAATGGCGACAATCTGGAACTGGACCTGCCGATCACGCTGGGCGAAGCCGCGTTGGGGACGAAGGTTGATCTGCCAATCCCAACGGGCAAGGTGACCTTGACGGTGCCCCCGGGAAGCAGCAGCGGCAAACGCCTGCGATTGAAGGGGCAGGGAGTCAAACCGAAGGTGGGTCCTCCGGGGGATTTGCTGGTTCGACTGCAAGTCGAATTGCCCAGCGAATGGTCCGAAGACGACCTGACCCTGCTGCGCCAAATCGACGAACGCCAGCAACTGAATCCGCGCAAGGACCTCCGCTGGTGATCGATCAACGATTTCCGCGGGCTTTGCGACTGCGCGGCCACGATGCCTTTGGTGTGGTCATCCGTCAGGGTGCAGTCGCAGCAAACGACTTTGTCGTCGCTTACGCCCTGCGCCGTGACCGCGAAATCAACCGCTTTGGAATCACAATCCCCAAGAAAGTCGGCAACGCAGTGGTTCGTAATCGGTGGAAACGAGCGATCCGTGAGGCCATCCGGCACTGCCAACACGATGTGCCGTCCGCTTTCGACTTTGTGATTCGCCCCAAGAAAGGGGCGGTGTTGCACAGCAAGGCGTTGGCGTCGGCGATGCGCAGCTTATTTCGCCGTGCAGCCCAGCGCGCAGAATCGCAGTCAAACCGGCAGCCCGGGAGCTAGTGCACGGAACGGGCCCGCCCGGGGAGGCATTGCACAATCAAGGCCTCAGAACCCGTTTCCCCTACGTGCCGAAATCCTCTTCATCCGGGGATAACTGCAACCGCATTTCTCGCCGGATATCTTCCAATTCGATATCTTGCAACGGTTTGGCAGGGACTTCCTCGACCTCCAACGGCGGCTGGCCTGACACTTCAGGCTCGAGAGCCTGCGGGTCGGCGGCGGCACCGTTGGCCTCCGCGTGAGCATCGCGTTGCGAGCGAACCGAGGCGTAGGCCGGCTCTCCGACTCGCACCCCTGCGGGGTCAAACACGCTGCCGACGCGCCCCTGATCTGGGATGGTACGCTGCCACAAACCGCCGCTGGCAGTGAAGGTATGCAGATCGGGACTGGCCCCAATCGAACAGCCAGCCAGCATCGCCAACGCGCAAGTGCCGACCGCCGCACCGCCGCAGTTCAACCAACGAAACGCCTTCATCGCTTTTGTTCTCGGATTCCAAGTTCGCGTGGAGCAAATGATCGCCAGTGTCGGCGCAACGCCAGCAATGGGACCGGGCCCGTGACTACGCTTTGTATCGGTTGTGCAGGCTACAGGGTTTGGCGAAAATTTAACGAACCGAGCTTTTCCTTGCGAAAGAATCCTGCGATGCTACGCCGAAGCGTAAGATTCTGATGACTGTCATCATGCAAGGAGGCTTGGATGACCCTTTTGTTTGCAGTGTCGCACGGTGTTCACGTGCTGGGGTTTCCCTTGTTGGCAATTATGGCTTTGTTTGTAAGCAAGCTGACGATGGGGCCCGCGTCAAAACTGGCGGATCGTGGTTTTATCGGGATGCTTGTTCT
>SLFV01000325.1 GCA_007124075.1 Roseimaritima sp. | reverse complement strand
TTGGCGTCAAACACAACACAGGTTTGGGCGCGTATTTGCGCATCCAAATGCTTGACCAACGAATCAAGCAGACGGGTGCGGGCCCGTTGCAACCATTGCCCGCCTCGACCTTGCCCCACCAGGTCGGTTTGGTGCATCAAGTTGTATCCGTCGATCAGTAACCACATTGCGGGAATTTATCAATCGATTGGCACCAGCCGCGTGGAATTAAAGGTAATCGTTTCATCCGCCGCAATGGTGCGATAAAAACAGCTTCGGTAGCCATCGTGACACGCAGCACCAGCTTGTTCGACACGCAATAGAATCGTATCGGCGTCACAGTCCACACGAATTTCGACTACCCGTTGCGTATGCCCGCTGGTGTCTCCCTTGCACCACAAACCGCGGCGCGACCGGCTGTAATACGTGGCTCTGCCACTGGAAAGCGTCTGCCGCCACGCCTCCTCATTCATCCACTCCAGCATCAATACTGTGTTATCGCGAGAATCCTGGGCAATGACCGGCAGCAAACCGTTTGCCCCGCGAGAGAAATCTGGTGTCGCCGTCGGTTGGGACGAATTTTTATCCTGCGTGGGCTCAGTCATTTCAGCGAAAAAGATGAAAGCATGGATCGAAACGAAAGCGGGCTGGTTCTCAGAAATATATCCGAAATCACTCAAATTGGTATCTGCAGCATATCCGGAAACAACGCCCGAACGCTGAAGGCACGCGGCCCGTTCGACCGATGAAGGCCTAGGCAGTAGTTACTTGGGCGCGGACTGGCAACGGCTTCTGTGATCGTTTTTCTGTTCGCACACCGACCTGCGTGGAACCCCTAAAATGCAGTCGCCAGCCAAAATCAGCGTGATTATGCCAGTTTACAATTGCGGAACGACCCTTGCTGATGAAATCGGCTGGCTGCAGGAGTCGCTGCCAGAGATCGTCGGACGCAACTTCGAGGTGGTTGTCGTGGACGATGGAAGTCAAGATGACACGACGGAAGTCCTAAATGATTTGCAAGCCAGGTATCAAAACCTCCGTGTGGCTCGGCACTCCCGTCCACGAGGTGTAGAAGCCGCTGGACAAACTGGATTGGAGAAGTCGAGCGGGGACCTGGTGTTCATCAAGGAAGGGCAGGACCGGCTTTCCCTACATGACCTGAGGCAGCTATTGGATCTTAGCGATGACCCTTCGGTCGTTGCCGCTCGGGCTCAATCATCCCCGGATGTGCTTGCTGGCCCCTTGTTGCGACGCCTGAGGGCTTGGGGCGCGGCAAGCCGAACCGGTGAGCGATCATCACAAAGCCTTGGTCGAGGCCTGCAAATGCTGCGCCGACGACACTTGCAAGCGTTGGCGAGTCCCGCCGGACGCCAATTGAGGTTGCAATCCGGCAGAATCGTGACGTGTACTGCCACGGCTTAGCATCGTGCGATAAATGCCTGTCGGTTTTGCCTTGTCCTCTCGGTGCCGCGCAGCGGGGTTAGCGGGGAGGGATCTTCTGAAGAGGGAAACCAAATCCGGCAGTTGATTGATCCCGCGTCGCTTCACTTCCCGTTTGCAGGGCTTTAAAAAACGCCCGCACTTCCGCCGGTTCGGTCTATAACTTGGGACGCTTGCCAAAAAGGAAAATCGGTCGAGCATGAATCCCCACGCGCTGCTCACTGCGTGGTTTTCAGGGGGGCTTGCCAAGGCGTGGAACCACCGCGCTGGATGTGACCCCGCATGACCGCTTTCAGTTGATTGAAGACAGCCTTGTTCTCCTCAGCCACGTTCTGACGCTCGTAGGGATCGTTGCCAATGTGGTAAAGCTCCAGAGGACTGTAGGGGTCATTTTGCAGCAACTTCCACGGACCGCGGATAACGGCCTCGTAGGTCTTGCCTCCATAAAACGCCCCTCCTTCCCGGCGTGTAAAGTACATCTCCCGCTCTTGATCTATCGATCCACCCTGCAGTATCGGAACCAAGCTAACAGAATCCAGGTCAGCGGCGGGTTGACCACCAGCCAGTTCAACAAAAGTAGGGTACAGGTCAAAGACCAAGCCCGCATAGTCCGTTTGCGTTCCTGCTGGCACCTGGCCCGGCCAACTGACCATGAACGGTACACGTAGCCCGCCATCGTAATGGCTCTGCTTCCCATCCCGCCAGGGATGGTTGCTTTGCCCATGGGGGAGGGAACCGCCGTTGTCCGAGGTAAACACGACCACGGTATTGCGATCCAAGCCGGTCTCCCGCAAGGTCCTCAGCACGTGTCCGATGTTGTGGTCCAAATGTTCCACGAAAGCAACGTTTTTCGCTCGCTTAGGCGGGAGTTCAGGCTGCCGTTGCTGGACCTTGGCTAACCACGGCTCGGGCGGTTCTATCGGAAAATGCGGAGCGTTGTAGGCAAGGTACAAAAAAAACGGCTGGTCTGGTTGTTCGGCTTGCTGTCGCAAATAGGAACTGGCCCAATCCGTAAACAACTCGGTTGCGTGACCAGTGGGCTGAATGACCTGACTGTTACGCCGCATGTAGTTATTGCCGAACCGTAAATGGTCCGTATAACTGTCCATCATGTCACCCAGAAAACCGTGAAAAAAATCGAACCCCCTTTCATTGGGGGTGTTGGGCGACTCCAGCCCTAGATGCCACTTACCCACGATTGCGGTATGGTAACCCAGTCGCTTCAGCTCATTCGCCAGGGTCGGTACCCCGGTGTCAAGATAGCCCCAGGAGTTGTCGGGATGCGTGCGGATCACTCCTGGAACGCCAACTCGATCAGCGTAACGTCCGGTCAGTAAGGCGGCCCGCGACGGGGAGCAGACGGTACAGTTGGCTCGCATCGACGCAAATAGCATCCCCGATCTGGCAATCCCGTCGATGTTCGGTGTTTGGCAGTCGGAGGGGTGGTAGGTGGAAACGTCGCCGTAGCCCTGGTCGTCGGTATAGATCAGCAAAAAATTCGGCGGCGTAGGATCTGCAACAACGAAGCCGCACAGCGGCCCACAGAACAGCAATACGCAACAACTCGCGGTTGGGAAAACGAAAGATCGCATCGGTTTAATCCAGTGTCGAAAAAATAGCGGCCTACTCCGTCGCGAGGGGCCCCCGCAGCTGATTTTGCCTGACTGTCCGGTAGTGCTTTATCAGCATTGAACGTTAGCGTAGTGAAAGCCGCCAGAATTCTTTCGCTCGGCCAACTCCGGCCAATTCCGCTACGGACTAACCCTAATGTCTCTAGCTGCCATCGCAGATAACTGCTGCAGAAAAAAACAGCGGGATGGTTGCCAGCGGACCACGGAAGCGACCTCTCGAATTGTAGCCGCTGACGCTCCTGCCAGCATCATGCCCCTGTAGGATGGGCATGTACAATGCCGCAGGGGTGCCGGTGGCTTGTTCTGCCAGTTTGGTTCGACACGATGACAGGCATGTCGCGTTTTTAGGACGGATTTGAATCTTCAATGGGATTTTTTGTTTTTTCTTAAGTTGCTGAAAATAAAGCATTTGCGAACCAAAACCTGCATGCATCGGTGTCGGAGGCGTGATAAATGCGGTGAACCCCGTAATAG
>SLFV01000162.1 GCA_007124075.1 Roseimaritima sp. | reverse complement strand
CAATCGACCAGCATCCCGCCCGAGACGCCTGCGTCGTACCCCAGCGGACTCCATAGGAACGGGCTGGGCAGCGTCGCCGGGGTCAGCGCGGAAGCCACAATCACGTCCTGAGCGGCGATTCCAAGCAATCGCCCCGGGACCGGCGGTTTTCCAGGCAATAACAAGGCATCTTCCATCACGTCATCAACTGCCTGAGCTAATTCCTGGTTGCGTTCCGAATCACGCGGCGCGAAGAACAGGGATGCCAGGAACGCTGTCGGCCTCAGCTGATCAGCGGGCTTCAATCCTTGCATCGCCAGTCCCGCCGTCGGTGCGTAGACGATCTCACGATTCTCTCCCAGCAAAACCTCCGCCTGATCGTCCAGCGGCAGGAGGTCGAAGGGCAGGTACCACAGCGCACTGGTCGGCACGATCACCAACCGTTCGATCCCCTCCAGCGCCGCGATATCGGGAAGTAAACGCTGTCGGATTTCGACCGTCAAATTTTTCCAGATGCGTGGGTCACGGGGAGCTTGGCTGACACCGCCCCGCTTACGCACCACCCCCAGTTCCTTCATTAAATTGCCGATCTGCTGGGGCAACATTCGCGTTTTCGCGATCGGCCAAGCGGTGACCTGTTGTTGTTTGGCAAGCACTCCCAGGAGCCCATCCCCCGCCGGGACGAACGCCAGAATTGCCTCGCCGGGTTGCAGTTGCTGTAAGGCTTCTTTGTCCGCAATTTGATGCGGAAATGGCGACGGCAGTCGCAATCGCTGCAACGCCAACGTGTACGCCGCTACCTCCGCTGCATTGGATTGCCTCAGAATCGCCTGCGGATCATCCGCCAATGGTGCTTGTACCAGTTGTCGTAGACGCTGCAACGCTGGCGGTGCGGCTTTACGAAAATCGCGCGCCTCCGCGTTCAAGGCTTCTTCCGAGGCGGCCGCCAGCCAGCGGGCTTGTAAGACTCGCCCGTCCAAGGGTAGCGCCCGCGTGAACATCCTCACCGACTGAAGATCGCCGCGAATTAAAATTTCTTCGGCCGCTTGTCGGTTGGCTGCGGAAAGAATCCAACTAGCCGTGGCGATGCTGCGATCGCCTGCCATCACTCCCAACGCCTCCACGGGGCTGATTCGCCACAACGCAGCAGAAGCATCGGAGAGGTAATGCCGCAGGAGAGCCTCCGATGTTTTGCCGCCGATCGCAGCGTTTCGCGATGCATTCTCTATCAACCGCAACTGATACAGACTCGCCACCGATTCGTTGCGAGCCGGCCGCGTGGTAAACTGCGTCAGGACTTGAATCGCCGCGTCGCAAGCGGTCAATTCCCCTGCGGCAGCGTTCAAACGGGCGACCACGTATTGGTAATAGGCATTCGTGCGGGGAAGCTGAACGTTACGCGAACCCAAGAGGGATCCGGTGTTTTGCGTCGCCATGGTTGCCTCGGTCGTTAAACCCGCATCAAGCGCGGCTTCCATCACCACAGGTCCCAAACGTGCCGTGGCCAAGCGCCAATCACGACCCGTGGTCTGCATCGCGGTTGACGTCGCTTGAAAAAACTCTTGGGCCGACGCTTGCGGCTTCACCCCCACGGCTAGCGTCATTGCCTCCGCAACCCACTCGGGCTGCTCCAAAATCGCCGCCGCTGCCGCAGCTTGCATCGCCACGGGATACGCGTTTTGAAAGTCGTTGGTCCTGGCCAGGGAACGCGCAATGCTGCACAGTAGGACCGGGGTCAGCGGATGAACGCTGTTGCCCGGTCCAAGCGCGAAGGCGGTGGCCGATTGAGCCACCTTGGCATCGCCACCGTTGGTTAAGTCCGCGATCGCCCGTACGCTGGCAATGCCGTTGACGGCCGCAGGAATGCTTCCCGGAAGCGGGGGGCCGATCGCGGCGATCGATTGTTGCAGCAAAGGCTCCTTGGCAGCCAAGGGCCCCAATAACGTCTCCCGCCGGTAATAGGCAATCGCAAGACCGCGGAGGATTTCAAAGGCGTCGATCGCCTGAGCGCTCGATTCTGCTGATATCCCGGCTTGGCCATCGGGAGCAATGCCGACGCCTGTATTGACGAAGACGAACGGAATCGACCGGGGGGCGTAACCTAATTGCAGCGGCGGACCGGTCCACCAGGCGGCCCGATTGACGGCTTGCCGAGCCGCCACGTTCTGCGGTTCGGGCCACTGCACGCTACTTGGCCAGGTCGCGAACCGCGAATGAATCTGCAATGCCGCATCAAGGTGCTCGTGCGCTAAACCAATCGAACCCGCCTCGTAGTAGCACTCCGCTAACATGGCGTGGACCGGGATCGCATCGATCCACCTTCCCTGCGGATCGCGACGGCACTGCGATAACGCCCGCTCGAACCCGCGAGTCGCGTCGGCTAAATCCCCGGTCCGGTACATGGCAAGCGCCAAAAAATAGCCATCCGAGGGTATCGACCTGCCTGGGACGATGCCCCCCATGCCCTGCGCGGCTAGCGAGGATGCGAAGGCCAACCACGCGCCAAGCAAGAAGGCCAACACAATGCAAACCAAATCCCGACGCTCCGCACGGTATTCGCGACGAGGCGAAATCGATGATTGTGTCGATTCGGGGAACTCTCGGTTAGGCACGCAAAGCCTCACTCAGGTGTGTTGCTGGCAAATCAACCGCAATCTTTCGCAACGCTCCATCGAAAACACTGCCGTTTTGACTTCTCCGTCTCGTACCCGCAAAGCAGAAATGCTCGGGAGAGATCGCGGAAGAAGAAAACAAATTTCCGCCGGTTATTGGTCGCGCGTTGCGGATGCGATTAAACATTCGGATGATGAGCAATACGTCACCGTTTTCTCTCCAGGAACAAAGGGCGCCCGCGGTCGGTTGCGGCAGCAGGAAAATTTCCCGCGTAACCTCAACTTGTAATTCTACGCGATCCGGCGGAATTCGTCACGAAAATGTTTGCACTTCTGCAGTCCCGCCTAAATCTTTTGCGAAATAAAGTGAAGCTCTAACGATCGATCCGCCGATACCGATCATATCAGTTAAACCGCCTGCTTCGTGGATTACCGATGAAGACCAAACCAATCTATCGTTGTGTTCGTGTCGCTTGCTGTCTAATCGGCGTGGGGGCTGGCGTTTCCGCGATGACGGGCTGCCAATCGTCGATTAACGGGCAGACACTTCCCAGCCCCTACTACTTGCAGGATGATGTGCAATACTTCCCCGCAGGACCGGAGTTCAAGTTGTCTCGCGAGGCGGCGGCGTTGCGGGCTGCCGAGGCCGAACAGAAGATGATTGATGACCGACGCTAGCAGTCGCTGTCGCATGCTAAACGCGATGCGTCCCGTGCTGGATTCGTAGATTAATCGGCTTTAGCTCTCGCCAAAATTCCCCTCGCGCGGCACGGCCATTCCGTCTAACCGGAATTCTGAACCGTAGGGAGGCGATCAGATGGGTGGGGGTACACCGGGATAAAAACCGTTTAGGATAGGGAATGGAAGTTTCTTTACGAAAGCACGTCTCGTTTTTTGTTCCAACTGGAACTTAGGGTTCCCTGATATTCAGATGTCT
>SLFV01000009.1 GCA_007124075.1 Roseimaritima sp. | reverse complement strand
TCGACCGGCCGCTCGCCGAACACGAACCGATCGTGCTTTCATAACTTCGGGATCCAGGATACGAAAAAAGGCTGCTCCGACTAGTGGGCGGCAGACCGCAAACCGCACTCTTGGATGGTTGCACAGCAGCCAGGTACCGGGAGAACCGCCGGAGACGAGGGTGATTTTTTCCGGTGTTGACCATTTATTTGCATCGTTCTACCGCAGGCCCGCCAAAGAATCTTGCAGGCCCTCACGGAAGGTTGGAAACTGGAGCGTTGGCAGCAAGTCTTTGCGAAACCGCTCCGCCCAGATTCGCTTGTTGCCCTCGCTGCGTCGGGTCAGCGGCTGGTTTTCGCTAGCTTCGACAAACCGCGGTGGCGGGCTGCCAGTCAGCCTAGCGATTTCCCGGTAGAAATCACCCCGCCGGACCGGATGACCGTCCGCTATCACGTAACAGGGTTGCCTGACCGAACGGTCGACCGTCCAGCTTTGGATGACCGTTTCTGCTGCATCTTGAACATGGATCAGGTTGACAAAGGATTTTGGGTCGGCGGCGATTGGCAAATTCTGAAGAACGTTCGCCCCGCGTGGAATCCTGCCCGGGCCGTAGATTCCGGCCAGTCGCAGCACAACCCAACGACCACGTTGGCGGTTGGTGTCCGGCGTTTCGCTGAATAACCGTGGGCCGCGACGCTGCGCCAGCAGCGACTCCGCCAACAAATGTGCCCTGCTGGCGGCTCGGGCGGGATGACAGGGGGAATTTTCATCAACCCAGCACCCTCCGTCCTGGTGATACACCCCTGTCGTGCTAATGTAGCACACATCAGCGGCCGGGTCGGTCGCCTGCAGTAAGTGGTCTAGCCCCAGCACCTGGCTTTCCAGGCGTCCGACACCCGATCGCGGGTCGTACGCGACTGCCACCAAAATGCGGTCATGATCGGGCAAGCGTTGCAGCGATCGACGATCGTTCCAATCCGCAACGACAACCTTCGCACCTCGCCAACGCAGATCGCCTAATTTGCTTGGGGTGCGGGTCGTCACGGTAACCTCGCCCCCAGTTTCCAGCCATTTTTGCGCAACCCTCCTGCCTAGGTAGCCACAGCCGAAAATCAAAGCTTTCCCGAGTGTTTTGGTCATCTTTTTTGATAAACTTGGGGTCTGTTTTAGTTCAATTCGCAATCCAGTGGACAAAATACTGTCCAGGTCAGCTAGAATGAAGCGGGGTGTGAAGCCGTCTTGCCATCGCCGAGTTTGATTCCTTGTCCATGACAGGCCCTGTACGATGATGCATTTTCAACCAATCGGGAAGCGTGGTCCGCAGAGGGGGGTGGTCGCGTGGATGCGTTGGGGGGCATGCTGGAAAATCGCATTGTGTTTGTTTTTTGCCAGTTTTGCGTGTTTCGCAAACGGCCAGGCGGTCACTTCGGAGCCGACAGAAGCGACCGAACGCATCCCGACAACCTCGCGAGGAGTCACCCTGGTCCGTCCGCCCGAGGTATTGGTTTCTCTGGTGCAACGCGGCGGCGTGCCTAAGGATTTGCAGCAATTGCAGGCACTGGAGACTCAGCAGCGCGAAATCGCCAAACGAGCGGCTTTGTGTACGGTCAATGTTCAATTGGAAAGTAACGACGTCGGCAGCACTCAGGGTGGTGGCGTCATTATCACCGGCGACGGTTATGTCCTGACGGCGGCCCATGTGGCGGAGAGGCCGGGAAAACGGGTTAAGATCGTGCTTGGCGATGGTCGGATCGTCTCCGCGCGGACGCTGGGAATGAACCGTGGCGTTGACGCAGGACTGATCAAAATTGACTCCGGGCAGAACGACGGAGAACCCTGGCAACATGCGTCGGTCGGTTCCAGCAAACCGTTAACGGCGGGCATGTGGTGCATGGCAACGGGGCATCCGGGAGGGTTTGATCAACAACGAGGCGTGGTGGTCCGCGTCGGCCGGATTCTTGCGGTGCGTCCCGGTTCGATCGTTACGGACTGCGCGTTAATTGGTGGCGACAGTGGGGGGCCGCTGTTTGACCTTAGCGGTCGTTTGATCGCGATTCACAGCCGCATCGGCAATGATGTCGCCGATAATCTGCATGTACCGGTTCATCATTATAAAAACGACTGGGATGATTTGGCGGCAGGCAAAGCGTGGGGTTTTCTGCCCGGTTTCCGGCCAATCCTTGGCGTGCGTGGCGTGCCCGCCAGTCCGCTAGCGGTTGTTGAATCAGTTCACCCTGGGTCGCCTGCCGACATTGCTGGGATCCGAAAGGGAGATATCATCGAAATGCTGGGGGATGACACGATCAGCGATTTCGAATCGCTTAAACGCGCCGTGGAAGAGAACATGCCGGGCAAACGTGTTGTGGTTCGCCTTAAGCGGGATGGCGAAATCAAACGTTTGGTCGTGGAGATCGGGAGAGACCCACGGTTTGAGGAGTAGACTGTAGGTCGACTGGAGAAACGATTGAGAAACTTCGACAGGCCATTGCGTGGCAACGCCATATGAGCATCGTGATGGCAATTGCCGAAGGTTTTCGATCGATCCTGAGGGAATGGTTGTTTCAGTTCGTCAGCTTGGAATTGGTGTTTCAATGACAATTTGTCCGTCGCGACGTAATCGGAAGTGGGCCCTTGGGGTGGCGTCTCTGTTGGTGCTGTCTGGGTTGGCCTTTCCCAGGGTTTCGTTTTCTCAGGAACTAGGAACACCCGACTGGCTGCGTGATCATTTAGGCGGGACGGCGTTCAGCCATCGTCGCGACAACGGCAAAATGATGGAATTGGTTTCGCCGTTAAGCGACCAGGCAGGCAGGGCAACCGTCCAGGTGCTTGCAGACGGTCGGCCAGTCGCCCTAGGTGCCATGGTTTCTACTGACGGATATTTGGTAACCAAGCGGAGCGAATTGAGCAACGATCCGCTTCGCGTGCGGTTACCCGACGGCAGGCTGTTTTCCGCACGAATCGCGGCGGTCAGGCGAGTATCCGATTTGGCTTTGCTCAAGGTCGAAGGGACGGACGACCTGCCAGTCGTTTCGTTTTCCGACGAGGAGCCTGACGTAGGGTGCTTCTTAGTCACTTCGGGACGCGGAGACGTGCCAGTGGGAATTGGAGTGATGGGCGTGTCGCCGCGGAAGGTTGATCACGTTGGCCGTCTGGGCGTGATTCTGCGGAACGATCGCGCGGGCAGGGCACGTGTCGACGGGGTTTGGCCGGACAGCGGAGCCGACAAGGCAGGTGTGTTACCGGGCGATCGGATTGTCGCCATCAATGGTAAAAACGAGGAGGGGGACAAGCAGGTGATCAGCGCTTTGAAGGGAATGTACCCCGGCGAAACCGTACGTTTGACGATCCAACGCGATGATGGCGAACTAGAAATCGATGCTCAGATTCGAGATTTCTCCGTGATGCAGGAATCCCCCAATGATTCTCGCGTTAACGGAGCACGCAGCACGCGTCTGAGTGGATTCGAGCGCGTATTGCAACACGATACGGTCCTGGAGCCGCATGAATGTGGAGGGCCAGTCGTCGACTGCCGGGGGCGCGTCGTCGGGTTGAAT
>SLFV01000163.1 GCA_007124075.1 Roseimaritima sp. | reverse complement strand
GCAGTCATGTCAGGAACTTTTCAGTTTTCAGTCCGCACGTTTTTATGGGTTTTGCTAGCATCGGTGGTCTGTGCTTGGATTTTCCGCCAGGCTCTCAAGGGAAGCGAAATCTTGCTCGCCCTTGCATTAATGCTAGCGTTGGTAGCCAGTTTTTTTGTCCTGACGGGGGTTTGCTTTCTAATCGCCTGGATTCCGGCGATGCTGGCGCAGCGCGATGAGCAAATCAGTGCCGACGACCCGTACGGATTATTTGCGGTTCCGCCGTCGCTAGAGGAGGATGTCCGTTCGGCGGACGGGGCCGATTCGCAAGCCAAGGAGAGTGGTGGATGATGCGTTTTTGGTTTCGCTTGGCTGGATGGTTGATGTGTCCGTGGGGTGTTGCGGGGATCGGTTGGGCGCAGGGCTGGAACGCTCGGATCGTTCCCGACGGCTTGGGGATGCATCCACGCCAGCAGTGGTCGTTGCCCGATCGGCAAGCAACACCAGCAGGATTCACGATGACGATTGAATCCGCCGACCCCGCGATGTCCGGTTACCTGCCGTTGCGACTGGTTGTTACGGCAACTGGACGCTTCACGGCAGAACGTCAACTGGAGGTTTACTTCGAACCGGTGGGGCAGCGAACGAACGCGGCCACTGTGATTGTTCCGATCACGTTGCAACAAGGGGGGGGTGAGCACCGGCAGGACATCTATCTGCCACATTATCAAGCGAGATGTGAATACCAGGTTCGTGTCAGCGAAAATAATCGCCACCTGCCGGGTTATGAAACCTACCTTGCGCGGCCCGCACCCAGTGCGGAGGCCTCCCCGCAGCGTCATCGCATTATGCTATTGTTGCCCGCTGAAGCGTTCCAATCGCAGTCGGTGAGTGGCTGGAGAAAACCGCCTGATGTTGGTTCGCTAATGCTGGCGATCAACCATCGTTATGCAACGGGAACGACGCGCGAATCGGAGATTGCTAACCTGCAGGCGTGGGTGGAACGAGACTCCGATCCCCTGCGGATCCTACAGAATTCGTTTCCGCTGATTGCAGCGGTAAGATCAAGCGATCAGATGTGGGATGATTGGCGAGGCTACGAGGCGTACAACATCATCCTAATGCCGCTACCGTTATTTCTGGAAACAGCCAAACAGCAACCGGCGCGGAGCACCGCGATTCGCCATTTTGTTGCCGCTGGCGGAACGTTGTGGTTCTACGCAGTCGACGATCCAGCGGAGGCGGAAAAAGCGTTTTCATTGCAACCGGAAACATCAGCCGAAGCGGAGACAAGAGCCGAATACCTGCGACGTTTTGGTGGTGGGGTGAGTATGAGCAGCTTGCCAGCGGGGGTGCAGGTCCGCGACTATTTAGCTGGTCAAGTGGTAATATTGCCTGGGGAAACGCCTTTTCCCGGAGCCCCGACGCAGTGGGAAACCCTGCTGCAATTACAGCCAATGAATACCAACACGGTTGTTCGTCGGGGAGTTGATCCGATCAATGGTGACGGTCGTTTCTGGGAGTGGGTTTTGGCCAACGTCGCAGTGCCGCCAATCTATGGATTGCTGACGTTGTTGGGGGGGTTCGCGATTTTGGTTGGTCCGGTTGCATACCGATTTTCAACGCTTATGAAACGGACCTATTTGATGTTGGTTATTGGACCGGTCCTGGCGATTGCAACAACCGTGGCAATGGCGATCTATTCCGTAACCGCAGACGGGCTGGGCACAAAGGCGCGCATGCGTCAGGTAACCTGGGTTGACTCGGGCCGTGGAACCGGTTTGCAGTGGCAGCGAACGACTTATTTTTCCGGAATCGCCGGTTCGGACAGCATGGCTTTCCCTGTTCACGCTGCGGTTTTTCCCTACCGACCAGCAGTTGGTACCGGCCGGCAATTTCGTGGTCAAGCCAATAGAAACGCGAGGATTCGGTTGGCTGACGATAGCCAGCAATTTGTATTGGGTTTTTTACCCAGCCGAACGCAAAGTCAATTCGTTACCTTGCAACCTAGCGACCAGTTGCGGGGGCTGAAAATGTTGACCACACAAACGCGTGCGGATTCTGGTGCGCCTGAATTGCAGAACCGCTTCTCGTTTGCGGTTCGCGAGGTTCTGGTGCGAGATTTGGATGACAACTACTGGATGGCAGAGAAGATAGCGGCCGGTCAGGCGACACCGTTGCAGCCGATCGAGCGAGTGGACTTTTCCAGCGCACTGCGTGTCCGCTACCTTGACACCGCTCCGGCTTTGCCACCGGGGTTTCAACGCCGTCGTCTAATTGCCGCTGCGAACCAGACATCAGATGTCGTGGCCATGTCGACGCTGCAGCTCCCTTCTTCATTTCGCAATGCTACCGAAGGAATGATCGAAGAGTATCTGCGGTTTTGGCTGAATTTAGAGGGGACGTTGCCGCCGGGGCATTTTTGTGCCTTGGGGGAGATCAAGGCTGACGTGTTGGCGTTGCCCGGTGCGCGGACCTTCGATAGCATTCATTTCTGCATCGGGAAATACGAGTGAGTGATTTTTCGTCCTCAAATGTCCCGGCGGCCGACAATGCCACGCTAGGCGGAGCGTCTGCCGACAAGATTTCGGCAGCTCCATCGCAACCGCTACTGCGGCGTCAGCAGTCACCGGTTTTTGAAGGGGGGTATCACAGTGGCCAAGTCAACGCGATTGATCTCCATCGCGTTTATCGCGTTTTTGGAAAGACGGTCGCGGTACGGGATATCAGCTTTGAGGTACGGCGCGGCAGTGTGTTCGGTTACATCGGGCCCAACGGTGCCGGAAAGACTACCAGCATGCGGATTTTGTCGACTCTGGATCTGCCCACGTTTGGGGATGCGTTTGTCGATGGATTTTCGGTCATCCACGATCCGGAGTTAGTACGCCGCCGATTAGGCTACATGCCTGATTCATTTGGCACTTACCGCGATGTCAGTTGTGCGGAGTATTTAGACTTTTTCGCTCGTGCCTACGGTTTGGTGGGTCGACAACGCAGCACGCGGTTGAGGTGGGTGACCGATTTTACCGGGATCGGCGGCATGCGCGACAAGCCGATCAGTGGGCTGAGCAAAGGGATGAAGCAACGGCTTTGTCTCGGTCGAGCCTTGATCCATGACCCCGCGGTGTTGATTATGGACGAACCGGCAGCGGGATTGGATCCGCGAGCCCGGATCGAGCTGCGGCGGATGATTAACCAGCTTCAAAATGAGCGTAAAACGATTCTAATCAGCAGCCACATTTTGACCGAGTTGTCGGAAATTTGCGATTCCGTGGCGATCATTGAACAGGGGCGTTTGTTGGCTACGGGAACGGTGGCGGAAATCCAGCGGGCTCAGGAAAACGTACGCGAGGTCGTGATTCGGGTCCTGGACGACGCGCAATCTGCCGGGGAATTGTTGGCGGGACAACCGTCGTGCGGTCAAGTGACCGTCGATGGAAAGCAGTGTCGATTTGAGTTCCATGGGGATTTGGAGCAGCAAGCCGACTTGGTCGTTCACCTGGTTGGGGCGGGGTGCCGGGTGGTGGAGGTGGTATCACACCAAAAGAGCCTGGAGGATGTTTTCCTGCAAGTT
>SLFV01000080.1 GCA_007124075.1 Roseimaritima sp. | reverse complement strand
TCCGAACGCTTCAGACCAAGCCCCTAGGACGCTGGCTCCGCGGACGGAAAACCCAATCCCAGCGGCCAAGATGGCGACGAAACCGGCCCACAGAAGACGCTGCGCGTTCGGCGCGGTCTGATAATTCAGAGCGTTGGGGTTAGTGGTTTGGCTCATACGTTGACTTTCCTGGCGTCCGCAAGATGGTGAATGGGCAACGCAAGGCTGCAAACAGCAACCCAACGGAGGAGTTTTGGCCTGTACTCCACGACCAAACGCAAATGCTGGCATTTCCTTTGCCCGACGTCAAGCGACGTGAGCCCGATTCGCCGATAAAAATCTTTTTGCCAATGGTTTTGACAAGATGCGTGACGATTGATCGGTTCGATGCGCACGCTACCGCCCGATGAAGCTATTTTGCCGTCCCGTTGGGCAGTTAAGTGCTACGTTTGAGTCGTAGTTGCGCTTTCTACACGATTGTTCCTGTGGGTTTTGTGTCATGGAGTTTGTCGCAGTCCTGTTTGCCATGGCGGGTTTGGTGTGGCTGGTTCCTTTGCTGCGCATCATCAATTTGCCGGTTTTCGCGTTTATCGTGCTGATCACTGGTACTTTCTTTGGACCGCCCTTCTTTGCGGTCGAAAGCGTTTTGCAAATTAGTGCCGACCGGCTGTTGTGGTTGGTCTTGTTGGCACTGTACGTGATCAACTGGCGATTGGGAAAAACGCCTGCGATCGGCTTTTCACGTTGCGATTTTGCCTTGTTTGCCTTTCTGCTCTTCTTGGCAGTCAGCTCGCAAGTCGGTCCCGCGCCCCCGAAAGAAAATCCGCTGGCTCGTTGGATTTTCTATGTTTTGATGCCGATGGGGTTGTACTGGTCCATCCGCTGCAGCTCGCTGACACGGCGTGATTTGGACCTGATCATTAATGGAATCGTCGGATTGGGGGTGTACCTGGGGATCACCGGTTTGTTCGAAGCCAAGGGGTTACACGGGCTTGTTTTCCCCAGGTATGTTGTCGATCCCGCAATCTGGGAATTCTTCGGCAGAGCCCGCGGCCCGATGTTGAACCCTGCTGGAAACGGTGTGGTGCTGGGAACCAGTCTGGCAGCGGCAGCGTGTCGATGGGTCCAGGCGGACCGTCAGGGCAAGCTTCTGTACGGCGTTGCGATCCTTTGTATTCTCGCGGGGATTTACGCAACGCTGACTCGGGGCGTCTGGGTGGGGGGTATCCTGGCGTTGGGGGTGGTCGTTTTGAACTACTCGCCACGCTGGCTGCGCATCTGGGGACTGGCCGTCGTTGTCGTGTTGTTTGCGGCAATGTCCCTGGGGTTAAAGGACCAAATGCTGGCGATGAAGCGGGATAAGCACCTGCCGGCCGAGGATGCGGCAAAGTCCATTAAGCTACGGCCGCTGCTGGCAATCGTCGCACTGGAAATGTTCAAGGATGCGCCACTGACGGGACACGGGTTCGGACACTATTTCCAGCACGCGGATCGATATTACGAGGTGCGCTCTTACGACCTTCCGGTGGAAATGGCGCGAGGCTACATGCAGCATAATGTGCTGTTGTCGATCTTGGTGGATACGGGCTTGATTGGGTTGTCTTGTTTTGTCGGGGCCTTGTTATTTTGGACTTCGTACGGCCTGCGATTTGCCCGTGATCACTCGCTTGATCCTGCGGTGCAAAGCTGGGGGTTAATTAGCCTGGGGATGCTAGTGACCTATCTGTTCAACGGCATGTTTCAAGATATGTTGGTCATGCCGATGGTCCAAATGCATCTGTTTTTCATCATGGGCGTTCTGGCCAGCTTGGTCAGTCAGCGAGGCATGCTGTTCGAGTCCGCACGCGCAGGGACCCGGTTCGGTCCGCTGTCGGCGAGTATCGCAGCGGTCCTTCCGCAGGGCCGTGTCGCCAATGCGTCGCAAGAGGTTGCGGCAAAGTTGAGCATTCGTGGGAATCATCCGGGCTAGGTCGCGCAGCACCTGCTACGAAGCGGTCGCTTCGGAAGATTGCTTTTTGGGTTTGTAGATCTCCGTTGCCGTGCCGAAGAAAACCTCACCCGCGTTCATTACCGTTTCGCTGAGTGTTGGATGCGCATGAACCGTTTCCGTGATGTCGGTCACCTCGCAACCCATTTCGATCGCCAAAGCGGCCTCGGCAATTAATTCGCCTGCACCCGAACCAACGATTCCGCACCCCAAGACCCGTTGTGAGGCGGGGTCGACCACCCATTTGGTAAGGCCTTCGGTGCGGCCAAGGGCCTGGGCACGTCCACTGGCTGCCCAAGGGTAGGTCGAGACTTCCACCTTGCGTCCTTGTTGCTTTGCCTCGGCTTCGGTCAGGCCAACCCACGCGACCTCTGGGTCGGTAAAGACCACTGCAGGGATCGCGATCTTGTCAAAGGCTGCATTTTTACCGACCAAGACTTCCGCCGCGATTCGTCCTTCGTGGGTTGCCTTGTGCGCCAACATGGGGTCCCCGGCAACATCGCCAATCGCCAATATATGCGGATCGGCAGTCCGTTGCTGAGCGTCACATTCCACAAAGCCGCGAGCATTGACAACGACTTTGGTCTTTTCCAGCCCAATTCCCCGTGTCACCGGCCGGCGGCCAATCGAAACCAACACCCGATCGAACCGCTCGTGCCCAAATTTTCCAGGGCCTTCAAACGTCACCTCAATACGCCCGTCGTCAGCTTCGGAAAGCGAACCGACTTTGGTGTTCAAATAAACACGACCGTCGACCAGTTTTTCGATCCGCTTGGCCAGTGGTTTGACCAAGTCGCGATCGGCCCCTGGCAACAGACCTTCGGCCAGTTCGACAACCGTAACTTTGCTGCCCAGGCCAGCGTAGACCGTTCCCATTTCCAGCCCAATGTACCCGCCTCCGACGACCAGCAGGGTTTCAGGAATATCCGCTAAATTCAGGGCCCCCGTACTATCCATGACTTTCTCGCTGCCAATATCAAAAGCCGTTGGCATTGCAGGCACGCTGCCGGTCGCAAGAATGCAATGGTCGAAGGTTAGGCGTCGGCCTTCGGGAATCGATGCATCATCACCGTCCAGTTGCAGCGTCGTTGAATCCACGAAGGTACCACGAGCTCGAATCAACCGCACGTTCCTGCGTTTCGCCAGCCCCGCCAGCCCACCCGTCAAGGTGGTGATGACCTGATCCTTGCGTTTGCGAATCGCGTCAACATCGATCTTGGGCCGACTTCCAAACGTCACTCCCCAGTCGGTTTGCAGTTCATCGACCTCGCTTAAAACGCGAGCCACGTGCAGCAACGCCTTGCTGGGGATGCAGCCTCGCAGCAAGCACGTGCCACCAAGGCGAGGTTCCGCCTCGACAATCGTAACCTCCAGTCCCTCGTCAGCGGCCAGAAAGGCGGCGGCGTAGCCACCCGGGCCGCCACCTAGTACTACCAGTTGCGTATGCATTTCTCAGTCGATTTTGGGAAAGGAGGCAGAAACAGCCGTGCCGGGGGCTAGGGCTTAGCGCGACAGGAACTCGACCACCGCGTTGGCGTCCACCGGCAAACTAATATCCGACGGGCCAGGCACTCCCATCACGGTCGCCTT
>SLFV01000576.1 GCA_007124075.1 Roseimaritima sp. | reverse complement strand
GTTTATCTCTGATCGAGTTAATACCGGACGATTTCTGCAAGTATCCACAAGCGGTTAACGACTCCGTCGCGTATCCCATAAAAAAAAAAAAAAAAAAACGGAACGATTCTGAGCAGGTAGAAATATGATTGAATTCAACTCGACAACATGGATGGATGCGAATACGCAACCGCCGTTGCACCCATCGCCCCCTGCGCAGCGATATCCGATCCAGGAGACCCAGTTGGAGGTCTGGTTGTCCAGCCAACAAAACGATCAGGCCAATTGTGCGTACAACGAAATAGCAACCATTGAGTTCAATGGTTTGTTGGACCAGGCTGCCCTGCGGTCTGCCATGCAAAAACTCTTCCGGAAGCACGGTAGCCTTCGCGCAACCTTTGATCGCGACGGTGCATATGTGACCGAGCACCTTGATTTGGATTTGAGCATGGATGTCCTGGACTGGTCCACGTTTGACACCGTCGAACAAAATCGTCGGCATCAGGAGATGATCGCGCAGCTTGGAGCGACTCCCTTTAACTTAGAACGCGGGCCACTTTTCCGGGCCATCTTGCAGCGCCGATCTGAAACTCAATATTTCTTGACTATGGTCGCCCATCACTTGGTGCTTGACGGTTGGTCGCTGGGCGTGATCTTTCGGGAATTGGGGCAACTGTATGATGCGTTTCAGGCACGGGGTTCAAGCCGATTGTCAGAGACGCTGTCTGACCAAAATCCGCCATCGTATAGGGACTTTGCCGACGCGATGCATCGGCATGGGCAAAGCCAAGCCGGGCAGGACGATTTGGCTTACTGGATCAATCAATTCGCCGACGGAGTTCCGACGTTAGAGTTGCCGATAACGGGTAAACGCGCACCCCTCAGGACCTACGACGCGGGGCGACTGGATCATCGATTACCACCGGAACTAACCGCGGGGCTGAGCCGATTGGCAGCCAAACACCAATGCAGCCTTTACAACACGGTCCTAGCCGCGTTTCAGGCCTTTATTGCGCGACTGTGCCAGACCAGCGATATCGTCTTGGCTGTGCCCACTGCCGGTCAGCAGGCGATGGACTTTCCCGAACTGGTCGGGCAATGTGTTAACACGCTACCGCTCCGCATTCAAATCGATACGCAAACTCGCTTCGCAGACTTCTTGAAACAATCACGTAGCGTCTTGCTGGACGCCATCGAGCATCAACGTTTTTCTTTTGGAACCTTGTTAAAACACCTTCCCACGCCACGCGACCCTTCACGTCCTCCCTTGTGTTCAATTTTGTTCAACTTGGACCCGATGATCGATCAACGCGATGCGGGCTTTGGGGGATTGGACGTCGAAGTCAGAGTGGAACCGCGTACGCATGAAAACTTTGAGTGGTTTGTCAACGGTACGATTCGGACGGATAAGTCGATCGAATTACAAGTCCAATACAACCAGCAGCTCTTCCAAACTGATTATATCGAGGCGTATTTTACCGGCTTTCAGGCTTTCTTGGAGTTCATAACCTGCCACCCCGAGTGCAGGTTGTTAGAAGCCCCCATGATGAGTCTAGAGCAGCGACAAAAACTGATCGTGCAGGCGAATCAAACGCAAATGGATTACCCAAGGACATCCAATTTGGCTAGGGAGTTTACCAAGCAAGCCACCGAGACGCCCAGGCGAATCGCGGTGCGGTGTAGCGAACATCAATTAACGTACGGACAACTGGAGGAACAGTCCAATCGGTTCGCTACATTCCTTGCTGGCCAGGGAATCGGTTCGGGGAATCTAGTAGGCATTTGCACGTTGCGAAACTGTAACCTCTTGGTCCAACTGCTAGGGATTCTGAAGGTGGGTGCCGGTTATGTGCCCCTGGATCCGAAGTATCCCACCGATCGATTGAAATACATGTGTGAGGATTCAGGGTTGAAGTTTGTCATCGCAGATCAGGCACTCGGGAACGTCGTCGAAACGTTCGGCAAGCCTATCGTTTGGTTTGACCGATTCCTAGAACTCGCCCACATAGATGCGAATGGTCCCCGAACAGGGCCAACTGCAGCCGAAGGTTCCAATCCAGATATTCACCCCAGTGACGTTTGCTACGTAATCTATACCTCGGGGTCGACGGGTAATCCCAAGGGCGTGATGGTTCCGCACAGCTCCGTGGTGAATTTTTTGTACTCGATGTGCGACCATCCGGGATACCATTCACGCGAAACCGTTCTGGCGATCACCACGCTGTCGTTTGACATTGCCGTGCTGGAGCTCTATTTGCCCTTACTGTTCGGTGGTAGTGTGTTTATCGCTGATTGGGAAACGGCTGGCGATGGCAAGAAGCTGATTGAAGCGGTCGATTCGCAGGATATTCGACTGATGCAAGCCACGCCCGCGACATGGCGGATGATGATCGATTCAGGTTGGCAAGGCAAACGTGATCTAAAAGCGCTGTGTGGTGGAGAACCGCTTCCCAACGATCTTGCTGGGCAGTTGCTAACGCGTTGCGGTCAGTTATGGAATCTGTATGGGCCAACCGAGACCACCGTTTGGTCAAGCGTCTGTCAAATTTCATCGCCCCAGGAGCCCATCTGCATCGGGCGTCCTATTGGCAACACGCAATTTTATTTGCTGGATGCCGACGGTCAGGAAGTCCCCTGGGGTGTGGAAGGCGAACTGATGATCGGCGGTGCGGGAGTCACCCTGGGCTATCGGAATCTTCCTGATCTGACAGCAGAACGGTTTATCGATAATCCATACTTCAACCCGTTTGAGGATTACGTCAATCACCGACTGTACAAGACGGGCGATATCGCCTGCTGTGGGATAGATGGCAACGTTCAGTATCGACGTCGCAACGACAAACAGATAAAACTGCGCGGCTTCCGAATCGAATTGGGAGAAATCGAAACTGCTATTCGGAAGTTTCGTGATGTTGATCAGGCGGTCGTTGTTGTCCACAACGCTGGCTCCCCAGACCGAACCAACAGTGCTCGGTTGGTGGCTTACCTCACCGGACTGTCCAGCGATGAACTGATCGAACCGCTTCGGGCAACACTGCAGAAGATGTTGCCGCATTATATGATTCCACAAAACTTTGTGCTTCTGGAATCTTTGCCCTTGACCCATAATGGCAAAGTAGATCTGAAGTCACTTCCGTCCCCCCTGGACCAGGTTTCGTGCACTACTGGCGCTGCTTGCGAATCCGAGTCCGAGAAATATTTGGCGGCGATTTGGATGCAGATTTTGGGAATCTCTGAAGTCAGTCGAGACGATAACTTTTTCAACATCGGCGGCCACTCCCTGCTGGTAATGCAAGTCATCAACCGCGTTGAAAATGAAGTGGGTTTGAGGCTAAGCCCACAGGAGTTCATGCTGGGCTCCCTGGAACAGTTAGCAACGCAATTGGAATCATTGCTCACTGACGAAGCACACAGTCTGCCCGACGCCCTTAACCAGCAAACGACGACTCCCCCGAAGCCCGATTCAACCATTTGCATGCCAGTTGGCAGTGCCGCGGCTTCGACCACCCGCGTGAATGCCCCGTCCCCGTTCGATCGGTTGCGAGGATTTGGGGGATCGTCCAATGAAACCTGCGTTTTTCCAG
>SLFV01000189.1 GCA_007124075.1 Roseimaritima sp. | reverse complement strand
AGTCGAATTTGCGGCGAATGTTGGAATATGTCGCCGCGATCCAGCCCGGCAGCAATCTATCGCTATACGAAGGGGTCAAGGATTTCGCTGTCCGCAATAGTGGCAGCGGAATCGCGGTTTTGATCTCGGATCTGTTGGATAAGGAAGGTTACGAACAGGCCCTGCGAATCTTGGTGGGACGTCGGATGGATGTTTATGTGATTCATCTGCTTACACCTGAGGAGTTGGAGCCACCGATTCACGGTGACTTTCGGTTGGTTGACAGCGAGGACGGCGACGTGGCGGAGATTACTGCCAACGGTTATTTGTTGGAGCGCTACCAGGAAACGGTCAAGGCCTTTATCGACACCGCCAAGCAATTCTGCAGCCGTCGTTCCATTTGCTATCTGTTAGCCAGTACCGCGACGCCGGTCGATGCGTTAGTGACACGGTATCTGCGTGAACGAGGAATGGTGCGATGAGTACGCTATCGGCGTTGCCGCCATGGCAGTGGCTTTTGCTGGGCGGCGTTGCCACGGGAATTGTACTGCTGTACTTCCTGAAACTGAAGCGACAACCGCTGACGGTTCCCAGCACGTACCTTTGGTCGCGTGCGATCGAGGACGTTCATGTCAACAGTCTACTGCAACGGCTCCGCCGCAGTTTATTGCTGTTCTTGCAACTATTGGTCGTTGGTTTGGCCGCGTTGGCTTTATTACGTCCCGGTTGGCAAAGTAGCGACCAGCGAGATCGGCGGTTGATTTTTCTGCTTGACACGTCCGCCAGCATGCGAGCGACGGATGTTCCCGATGCCCCGTCACGGTTTGAAGTTGCACGCGGATTGATCCGCGAACGCATTGATCGCATGCACGACACGGATGTTGCGATGTTGATAGCATTCAATGATCGGGCGGAGGTCCTGCAATCGTTCACTTCCGATCGGAATCGGCTGCGGGAATCGCTACGGGCGGCCCAGCCTACCGATCGACCGACCAATATTGTTGATGCTTTGCGCGCTGCTGCGGGGCTGGCGAATCCGAATCGTGCCCGCGATACGGACAGCGTGTCGGACGCCCCGGTCGCCACGGCACAACCAGCCGACTTGCTGATCTTTTCTGATGGTGGTTTTGGGGATGTGCCGGATTTTGACTTGCAGAATTTACGCGCCACGTACGTGCCTGTTGGCACCGAAGACGCGGCGAATGTTGGCATCCTAGCGTTTCATGCACAGCGGAACCCCGAGGTACCTGAACAGATCGAAGCGTTCGCGCGGGTGGTCAACACGGGCAAGCAAGCAGTGGAATTGGATGCCACCTTGTCGTTGGATGGTCGATTCCAGGATGCGGTCGCGCTGCAACTGGACCCGCAACAGGAGGTGGGGCTACCTTTCCAACTGACCAGTGTGGACGCCATGGAATTAAAGCTGGCCTTGGAGGTGAACGATGCCAGTGGTAAGCCACGGATCCGTGATGATTTAGCGATCGACAATGTGGCCCACGCCGCGATCACTCCCCTGCGGATGATCTCCGTGCTCCTGGTCTCTCCTGGAAATCGACCGCTTGAACTGGCACTGCAAACCGAACAAACCAGTAAATTGTGTCGCGTCGAAACCGTCACACCCGAATTTCTGGATAGTCAAGCGTATACCAAACGGGTTGTTGAGGGAACGGACGAGCTGATCATTTTTGACCGCTGCCAGCCCGGCCGCATGCCCGCCTGTAACACGGTCATGATCGGCAGCGTTCCCCCGACGGGTTGGCAACGGGAGGCGTTGCAGACGCCGCTGTTCTTGATCGATATCGACCGAACCCACCCCTTGATGCGGTTCCTGGAACTGTACACGCTGCAAATTGTCCAAGGACATCCCTTGCAGGGACCGCCCGGTGGTCTGGATTTACTGGCATCCGATCAGGGGCCCGTGATGATCCTCGCGCCGCGCGACGGCTATCAGGATTTGGTTTTGGGATTTGAAATCTTATCACAAACTCCCGATGGGGTGGTCTTCAATAGCGATTGGCCTGTGCAGCGCAGTTGGCCCGTGTTCGTGCTGAACCTCTTACGGCATCTTGGGGGAGTGATCGATTCGGATGCTGCGCCTTCATACCGTCCCGGGGAAACCGTCGTGTTACGTGTGGACAATCGTTTTCAGCAACTGGAATTACAGACCCCCGCTGGCGGTCGAGTGCCGACAGCGGTGGAACCGGGTGGCAACGTGCCGATCATCGATACCGAGGCGACCGGGTTGTATCAATTAACCGATGATGGTCAGACGCTGGCCGCGTTCACGATTAATTTGTTTGACCAACAAGAAAGCAACATTGCGATGGCCGCAGTCCGCTCGATTGGGTCGCGGGGACCGATCGGCACGCAAGATGCGAATGACGCGAGGATCGATGGCAGCTCGCAGGTAGCGGCTCGGGGCGAATTTTGGCGTGTGTTGCTGCTGCTGGCTCTGGTTTGTCTGTCAGCCGAATGGATTTACTACACTCGAAGATTGGCTTGAATGTAATGGATATGTTGGTCATTGCACCCCATCCTGATGACGCTGAATTGGGGATGGGGGGAACGATTGCAAAAATGGTTGGGCGGGGCTGGACCGTTGGGATTTTGGATTTAACCGACGGCGAGCCGACTCCCTATGGCAGCCCCGAGGTCCGTGCGCGTGAGACCGAGGCGGCCACGGCGGCGTTGGGGATCCAGTGGCGACGCAATGCGGGATTGCCAAACCGGTCCCTGGAACCGAGTCTTGCGGCGCGCGCGTTGATCGCTGGCATCCTACGTGAGGTTCGCCCCCGCTGGGTATTCGCTCCCTACTGGGAGGACGCGCATCCCGATCATGTTGCGGCAACACAGTTGATCGAAGCGGCACGATTTTGGGCCAAATTGACCAAGACCGATTTGCCCGGTCAGCCGTTTCATCCCGAACGCATTTACTATTATTACTGCATTCATTTACGGCAGGCGATCCAGCCCGCATGGATCGTTGACATCAGTGAGCAATGGGAGCAGAAGTGGGCGGCGATTCGAGCGTTCGAAAGCCAATTCATCATCAATAGGCCCACCGATTCGCCAACGTTGCTGGAGCGATTTCGCGATGACGCAGCTTACTGGGGAAAGCTGATCCAGCGTCGATATGGCGAGCCGTTCGCCACGCGCGAACCGTTGGCACTAAGTTCGCTAGAACACTTACTGTAAACAGACGGTCATTGATCCCGCGTCGCTTAGATAGGATTGGGGCGTCCGTAGTAGTATCCCTGCACCAGATCAAACCCTAGCTGCTCGCAAACCGCCGCTTCCTCCGCGGTTTCAATCCCTTCTCCCAACGCCAGAATGTTCAATTCCTTGACCATCCTCACGAGCGATTCCAACAATTGAATTCGGTGCGAATTGCTGCGGTCAATGCCGCGGATCAACGAGATGTCGAATTTTAAAATATCGGGGGGGGCTTCGATCAGTTCGGACAATCGTGCTTGGCCCGCGCCAAAATCATCGTAGGCAAGTTTGATGTCGAAATCCTTTAATCGTGCGTGAAGGCGTTTCATCATGGCCGGTTGAGTCACTGCAGCTTCGTGAATCTCCAAGACCAGGGGCGTTCTTCCAGCCATTT
>SLFV01000307.1 GCA_007124075.1 Roseimaritima sp. | reverse complement strand
ACTGGCGTTTAGTCCCGTCCCCGGTTTACGGAAATGGAGTCATTTTGGCATGCGCTCCGAAGCAGGAACCCATCTTCGCCGTCCCTGCCGGTCGGTCGGGTGTGATTTCCGATGCGGATTTACTGTGGGTCAGCAGCGATGAACGAGAACTGACATCCGATGTTCCGACCCCCGGCTTTTATGATGGGGATTTCTTTGTTCTTAGCGATTTGCGAAAAACGCTCAGTCGAGTTCGTCCGCGAACAGGGGAGGTCGTTTGGAGCGTTGCCACCCCAGGCCGAAGCAAGTACGAGGCCTCTCCCACGATTGCTGACGGAAAAGTCTATCTGATCAATTTCCTGGGTGAAGTCACCGTCGTCAGCGCCGATTCGGGAGAAATCCTTCATACGGTTCTCATGGAACCGGCCGGCAAGAGTGAGGAACAAGTGCGTTCGGCGGTCATTGCAGACTCAGGCCAATTGTTCATCCGCACCAACACGAAATTGTGGTGCATCGAAAAGAAATAGTCTATCCAGGGATAGCCACCCACTCCCCAGGGGCAGTTGACTTGGGTGGACGAATATCTTGGCTAGTCTTTGGAGGGTGTCCGTCGGTCTGACCAGAGCATTGACCATTGGTGGGATAGTCAAGGTGCCCCGTCGGATTCGTAGATTTCGACTATCCGCGCCCTGTTCTTTCTGCTATGACCCCCCGGACGGCAGGAGCACCTGTGTCCAGTCTTGACGATGGATCCGGGGGTGCCCGCTCGGTGATGACCGCCAAACATTGTGAGGATTGACAATGCTGAAACAGATTTATTGCGGCGTTTTCTCGGTAGCCAGCCTGACACTCTGCACGGCCGGTTGCCAGGGCAATCGTTTGCTCAGTTGGCAGGCCGAATCGCCAGAGAATCAATTAGCGGTCTCGCAACCCGAATTGACCGATGGACAGCCCGATGGCCAAACGCCATCGCAAGCAGAATCGCCTTTGCTGCACGATCGCTTTGCAAGCAACCAGGAACCCGCTTCGGTTGCCCCAGCGATGTTGACCGTTCAGGACGATACCAACCCAGCAGGCGGCGACTCACGAACACAACTTGCCTCTGCATCGCAGGGGACACCGCAGCCTGTTACGCCCTCGCTGGTTACCTTGCCCAAAGGCAGTGACCTACAAACCGTGATCAACCAGGCTGGTGGCAAAGCGTTATTGGATTTTTATGCCGATTGGTGCGGGCCCTGCAAACGTCAGGCAGTGATCTTACAGCAGCTTGAAGACACCGCAGCGGAAACGGGCACCACCATTGTAAAAATTAATATCGATCAACACCCCAAAATTGCTCGCGAATTATCCGTACGTTCGCTTCCCACGCTAATGATGATCGACAATGGGAACGTCGCCGCGACCAACATCGGTTTGACGGATGCCGCTGTATTGACTTCCTGGATGCGGTAGGCGATTTACCACCGTTCTGCCAGCCATTTCCAAAATGGGTGATGCGCGCTTGTCACGGCCAAGGTGATTGCAGTTGGAGGGACGCGCATCGCATGAGTCCAGCGGATCGAGATTGCTTGACGAACAAGCAACGCAACCAACGCCAACACTGCGATCGATAACGTAGCTTGCCAACCAAGTGAAATCCCGATCACAAGCCAGCCCAAATAGTGCGGCTGACATGAATGCGTGGACTTCGCGAACAGGCCAGTCACCGATGCAACCACGACCCCGGCAACAACCCCGGCAACGGTTGCAAATGCTTGCTTCGCCTGGACGCTTGCCCCCGCAGGCAACGACCAGGCGATCTGCGCATCAACCGCGACCGGACGAAGTTGCGGGAAGACCGATACCAGCAACAGGACAACAGCGACGATAACAACCGCCTGAATCCGGCGCAGTCGCTCGCCCTGCCAAGCCACCAGTGTCAGCAGCAACAACAAGATCAACATCCCAGCATGAAAGCAGGTCAGCCCAATCACATCCCATTTGGTATACAGAATGATCCATACGATACCCGTATGCAGGTACTGATTGGTGCCGGGAATATTGCCTGCTCCTGTAACCAATTCTGTCAGAAACAACAATGCGAACAAACTTGCGGCGACCAGTTCTATTAGAAAGTACCGCACCGGGATTGGTGTCGAACAGTTCCGACATCGTCCCGCCAGGTTCAGGTAGCTGAACAGTGGAAGATTATCCAGTCTTGCGATGGGCTGCTGGCATACCGGACACGCCGACGAACGCAGCATGATTGCTTGGCCGCGTGGTAAACCATACGCCGCAACATTGATAAAACTGCCGATCGCTGCCCCGACATAAACAAAGATGCAAAACACCGCCAATTTCGCACTGCGAATCCGGATCAGCTCCGCCACACTGGGGTCATCAATTTGGGAGATTTGCGGCGTCGCTGCAGCAAAGCATGTGTTCAAAACTGCTCGGATCCCGGGCAGGATGATCATGTAGCTCACCATCAACACCACGACCACGACAAAGCCCCATTGCCGCAACCCCCAACGGTTACGCAGGCGTAAAGCAGCGGGAGCCGAAGTTTCTACGACTGACGATTCCGGTGACGAGGATTCGCTGATTGTCATCGACGAAGACTATTGAGGTTCGGAAAGGGGGCCAAAATAGATGATTCAACAAACCATTAGCGTTGCCGAACAAGATCATCTGGGGTAACTCCTAATTCTATTCTTGCAGGTTCAATCTCCGCTAAAAACCGCGCCGCATCCACGGGATATCCGGCGGTTGGACGCAGGGGGTACTGGTGTGCTTGGCACCAAAAGGCATTAAAACATCCCATTAGGCGTTCGCGCGTATATTTGGCAAAAATCGATGCCATCGCCACTGGCGCGAATGTGTCCCCTTTGACCTGAAACTGCCAGTGGACTTGACGTGTTAAATGCTGCAACCTGTAGCGGCTGGTCTGTCGGTCTTCGCACAAGATTTCAATGTTGCCAGCTTCCAATAGGTGCTGCAGCACCCCTGCGTAATAAGCGCGTCCACCATGCCGATCACTGTAGATCAGTGCGTCTTCGTCCCGATATTCACTTAACAATTCCGCAACTAATGCAAGGGTAATTTCCGACAAAACGCTTGCCTTGTTGCCAAGGTTCCGACAACATTGGTTGAAGAATTTGGCATCCAAAATCCGCTGGCGAACAGTCAACAGACGCACCGATGAGCTGTGCCAATGCTGAATTAATGCACGACATCGAGTGACGCCGCAGTCAGAAGAATCCCCCAAGTCATTAATTTCGGATGCAAACAGATTGGCTGCAAACCAAGGACGCTGCAGCAATCGTTGCAGGTCCTGCGGCGCGGTCACCTCGAGAAACGACTGAAGCGTGAGCGTAGAAAATTCCTTGGCCAAGTCGCCTTGCCGATGCGATTCTTCTGAAAACCACTGCCAAGCCGCTAGAACAATGGCCTGCAACCGAGACAGGGAATCCTTTTTGCGTGGCTGAAAAAGTGCCTTGGAATCCACAATCCGTAGGCCACCTCTGGTATCCACACGGGGACCTTCGGTAAGGTGGTCAAAATCGGAATCCTGAAAGCGATCCTTAACCCGCCACACCGTGGCCGTGACAACTAACGGCCCCAGTTT
>SLFV01000195.1 GCA_007124075.1 Roseimaritima sp. | reverse complement strand
GGTCAGCCTGCAGCCACGTGAGTGCAAGTTTGAATTGCCCGCGGACAAGCCGTTGACGCTGGCGGCGTATGACGCAGGGCCCGAGTGCGTGGCGTATGTCGAGTTCGTCGGCGTGGGTGACACGCTGCCGGAGATGCCGCTGTTCTTACGGCCAGAATTCTACGTACCGACGCCGCTGGAAGATACGTATCAAACGGCCTGGGCCATGTTTCCCGCAGCCCTGCAAGGTCTGCTGACTGCTAGTTAGAAGGCTCTTCGGCTATCCAGCAGAATTGTCACGGGTCCATCGTTGATCAGGGCGACATCCATGTGAGCTTGAAAGCGTCCGGTCGCCACCTGAACACCGCAGGACTGGACATCCGCGACGAATTGCGAGTACAACCGCTGGGCGATTTCCGGGCCGGCCGCCTGAATAAAACTGGGGCGGCGGCCCTTGCGACAATCACCCAGCAAAGTGAATTGGCTGACCACCAGCATCTGACCGCCGGTGTCCAGCAACGACCGATTCATCTTGCCATCGTCATCGTTAAAGATCCGCAGGGTCGTGATCTTTTCGGCCAGATACGTCGCGTCCTTCGATTGATCATCACCGGTGACGCCCAACAGCACGAGTAGTCCGCGACCGATCTGACCGACGATTTGCCCGTCGACCGTCACGCTTGCCTGGCTGACCCGCTGCACACACGCCCGCATCCGGCCGATCCTCCCTGCCCTGCCCTACCCTGCCCTGCCTTGGCTTCAGGACTCCAGTTGCTTCTGCAACGCAGCCAAAGCCGCCTCGTAGTCCGGTTCCGATGTCACCTCGGGCACCGTCTCCGCATGGACCACGGTCCCGGCGGAATCCAAGACGAATACGCCACGGGCCAAAAGCTTCAATTCTTCGATCAGCATGCCCCAGTTCAACCCGAAGCTGCGTTCCTGATAATCGCTGCCGACTCGCATGTTGGTGATGTTTTCGGCGCCGCAAAACCGGCCTTGGGCGAACGGCAGATCCAAGCTGACGGTCAGCGCGTGGATCTGATCGCCCAACGCAGCCAGTTGCTGGTTGAACTTCTTCGTCTGGATCTGGCACACGGGGGTATCCAGCGACGGCACCACGCTGATGATGCTCGGCTTGCCCTTCACATCCGCCAGCGAGATCGTCTGCAGGCCGTCCTGATAATAGTGCAGCGTAAATTCGGGCGCGGCATTTCCTACTTCGAGCGCTTCGCCAGCCAGAGTCAAGGGAGTACCCTTAAAAGTAACCGCAGCAGCACGCGACATCGTTGATCTCCTTTTCAAAAGTCACTGATTCTTGGTTATGTGCATCTTCGACCTATGCAAAGTATGGATATCCCTCAGCCATTTACAACCCCCCTGCCCTGCCCTGCCCTGACGTTGACTCGGCGCCCGAATTGCCACATTACGCATCTTGCGTTACGCATCATGCGTAATGGACCATTGGCTCAGTTTTATCGGCAAGCGATTCCACGACGCCAACAAGCAGATCGCTTAGTGAAAAAGGATCTGATCGAGCCTGAAAATGGCTCGTTCGTCATCGTCGACCGCTTCTTGCGATTGTGGATCCGCACGATGTAGAGCGACGTTCAGTCGCTGGAATGACCAGTCCGGCTGTAGTACTTTTGAAAAGTTACAGTGCTGACGCCCTGGCTTCCCGCAGAAGTGCGGAAATCACACGACGTAAGTGTTGAGAACCAAGTATACGTTGCAACGCATCGCGAAGTTCGTCCTCCGACATACAGGTGTGGACCTTCCCAACGGCCTCGTCGCGGACACTGAGCGGAAAAATCGTCAACAGGTGGTATATTAACGTCAGAACGTGAAACGTATAGTTGTCAAGCGCCGAACACCGAATGGAAAAATATACCTCCATCTGTTGTTCTGGGGTGCTCGCACGTTCCTTCGCTGGCGCCGATTTGGCGGGTTCCGCGCGCAGAACGTCGTACAACGATGCCTTTTTCCGTGGTCGACTGACGACTCCCGTGAGCACATTCTTCGTTTTGGAACCAAGCAGGCTGGCCTGTTGCCTGAGAAGCGTTACCGGGTCTGTGGTATCATCGGTCTCGGGCAGATCGCCCCAAAGATCTTCGCTGCACATGGCGTCGGTTCCTAAAGCTATAGACGTAGTTGAAACAGAATCGGCAAGTGATCCGAGACGATGCGCTTGTGAGGACGTCCCGTCGCATCAACCAACGGGACCGCTCCCGACGCCGTCAAGATCTGTAGTTTGTCGTCCGCGAAAGCGTGGAGCAACGCGGGGCGGACTAGGACTTGATCAAAGATGCTCCAATAATAGGACAGGGGCGTCGACCTTGCCGAATAAAACGTTCCCGGTGGACGATTTGGATGGTCACCGAAATGTGCCCACATCGGGTTATAGAAAAAATACCGCGTCGCACCGGCAACAACTCGCTTTTCCCTTGCCGCATCACGTCACGTCATCACCGCGTGCAACCCCTCAGAACTGACAATGCCATGTTCGAAGGGGTTCATGTTCAGATCCCAACGACCAAGGTCCGTTGGTGTCCGCGACTGGTCTCAGCAGATTCAATGAACTCACGCAACCGACAGCACATATCCTGCTGTTCACCGGCCTGCCACCGGAGCTTACTGGGTAAATGCGCGGCCACCAGAAGGAATTCTTCAAAACCCGGTAGATGGATGCGGCGGATGGAAATCCCACCCGAATCAAAGACTTGCGTGACAGCTCTGTCGGGAAAACGGCTGTAGATACGAATTCGCTCCTGCCCCACGACATGGTGAAAGCGGATGTCTACACCAGGATGCGCATTCACCGCTTCTAGAAGTTGGACGGCTGGAATCCCCCTACTTTCTGCCAAGATCAGCATATCCACATCGTGCAGTTGTACGAGACGGGCGACTTCCATCGTCAGATCTTTCTTCGCCGTATTCCAGAACAAGAAGTTGGCCATATTTCGACCTCTCTACGAAATCTCCATCCAACCGTCAGTATTGCAGAGACGTTGCAGCGGTTCAAGTAGCCACGCAGTTGGGCGTCAGCATGGACGTCGTTTACCCCGAACCCAACCGCGTCGCACAGCGGAACGAATTCCGTCGCACGAACCGCGCCGCCCCCCCCCCTGCCCTGCTGGCCGATTGCGTTGCCGGACGATTTGGTCGTCAGGATTTCAAGCCCGTCAGGTCGGGTTCGATGCGCCGGTTCTCTTGCAGCAGTTCGTCCATCGTCATCAGGCCTTTGCGCAGACAGGCGTCGCGAGCTAGGATCGTGGTCAGGCAACTGTCGATGGCCATGCGTACCGTCAGGTTGGTTACGTTGCCCGCCACGACGTCCTGATAAAATGTGGCGATATTGCGAATGGCGCCGGCGGCGTACAGGTTGTCGATCGAACCGCCTGCATAATGATGCGAACCGCCGCGGATCAATGCTCGGCCACCATAGCCGATCCGCATGTAGGCGTCGCCCAGAAACTCGCAGGTTGCCAACGGATCTTCCGGGCCCGTCAAACCGCGAGCGTGCCGCCCGGTATGCGTCCACAGCAAGCCGTCGTCGAATTCGTACGTGATGCCGAACATATCGTGGCTGTCGCCATGGGGGTTGGTACGT
>SLFV01000134.1 GCA_007124075.1 Roseimaritima sp. | reverse complement strand
TGCAGTTTATTGGTCCTGTTGTCGCCGCGCATTGATTTGATCCAAGAGATGCGAAAAAAAGAGATTTTTCGAGTGTTGGTAACCTGCGGGCTCGGCACCACTTTCCCGCCATTGATCGACCTTTAATTGCTCAAACCGAAGCGCCACCTCACGATGTCGCCGCAGATGGTCGCGGACATCGATCGCGTTCTGCCAAAAAGTACTCTCCCGGCTGACCAAAAAGACGCGATGCGTCCACTGTCCATGACGTGGTTTGACCAATTCAATCGCGCCCAAGACCGTGTCGGAACCCGACGCCGCATCATTGACAACGCGGAAGTTCATCCCCTCGATTGAGCGTGTCGCCTCTGCCAATCCGGCGGGATCGCTGACCCGCGCGACCACATCGATCACTGGCTGCGCGATTAATCCGCTAATCGCCGTACTGCCAATATGTTCCACTGCATCCACCCAGCCCAAACAACACATCAGCACGCCGGATCGCGTTTGCTGAAACTCCTGCCGCCACTTTGGGTCATAATGAGTCAATCGAATCAGGGTGTTCACATATTTCTCCGGAAAATGCTTTAGTATAAGCTATGAGGATAGCCGTCCGCGGCAGTTGCGTCAGTCAACAGTAGGCAAGGATTTAACAACGCGAACTCAAGAACTGTTGGATCGACTTTCCCTACCCTCCTGTGTCGCTGCCGCCCTACCGATCTCATCATTTTCGGAAGACACCGATGTTTCCTCGACTTTCTCTGGGGTATGTTCAGGGCCTCGTCACTTCGTTGGGTGTGGCGGTAGCTTTGCTCATGACGGCCAACCTTTCCGCCTGCGGCGACGACTGGCCGATGTGGCGTGCCGATGCCGCGCGAAGCGGGGATTGGGAAGGGACTTTGCCGCAGGTATTGCAGCCACTGTGGGCTGTAGAATTTCCCCCCTTACAGCCTGCTTTCCAACATCCTCGCTTGGATTTCGATCTAGGCTACGAGCCGGTCGTCACGGCGGGGCGGCTAATTTTCGGTTCGTCTCGTAACGATGCCGTGATTGCTTTGGACGTAGTAACGGGAGCCGAGGTGTGGCGTTTTCACACCTCTGGTCCGGTTCGGTTTGCCCCAGCGGTCTGGCGAGATCGCGTTTACGTTGGCAGCGATGATGGTTTTCTGTATTGTTTGGACGCTGCGACGGGCCAGTTACACTGGAAGCACCAGGCGGTGCCATCGGCCCGTAAGGTTTTGGGAAATCGTAGACTTATCTCGTTGTGGCCGGTTCGAGGCGGCCCCGTGGTGGCCGACAACACCGTTTACTTTGCTGCTGGCGTCTGGTCTTTTGAAGGTGTTTTTGTTTACGCTCTGGATGCTGCCAGTGGCGATATCCGCTGGATCAACGATCGTTGCGGGTTTCTGTACGGGGTCCATCCGCATGACGCCCGCGCCTTTGGCGGGTTAACCCCACAAGGATACCTATTGGTCCAACAGGATGACCTCGTCGTGCCCTGTGGTACGGCGGTTCCAGCAATTCTTGATCGGCATTCGGGAGAGCTGAAATCGTTTGAGCTTCCGCGCGCCGGGCGTGCTCCCGGCGGTTGGTTCACCGCAGCCGCCAAAGCGCGGCGTCGCGGGCAGGAACCGCAGGTCGATTTGGACGGTCCTGAGGTGGATCAGCACAAACGCAACTTGCTGCTATTTGATGCGGAAAGCAATCGGGATCGCCATGAGGATGGCTGGAGGGAGGGCCCCGGAACGCGGGAACGGGTGCGCAATCAAGTCGTACTGAACGGAGTTGCCTATCATTTCGACCAGCCGTTTGCGGAACTGGAAGGGACGATTCACTCGATCGTCGCGGCGGCAGAACGGTTGTTCGTCGTCATGCGTGAGGGCCAGATCCATTGTTTTGGCGACCCAGCATCCTTGCCCGCTGTTGAATCCACTGCCGCAATGCAAACGCCTGTGGCGGCGGATGCCGACTTGGACCCAACGTTCCCAGATCCCGGCAACGACCTGGCGACGCTGTTGCCTATGGCGGAAACGTCCCGCGGGTACGCCGCGGTGCTGGGACCTGTCAGCGCCACCTGGCTGATCCAGTTTTCCGAAACTTCGCATGGGCACCTGGTGGTCATTGATGACGACCCTGGCCGTTGCCAACGATTGCGAGCCGAACTGGACGCGGCAGGGTTGTTGGGCTGGCGCATTGCGGTGGTGCACGCAGATTTGCCCGTTGCGGGGATGCCCCCCTACTTTGCATCAGCCGTGATCATGCCGCAGCAACCCGAGTTCGCGTTGGCCTCAAGATCGGCTTGGTTCAAATCGATCTACGCGATGTTGCGCCCCTACGGCGGAATTGCAGTGATTCATCAAAGCGACCAGCAGTTTACAGAATTCCGTCAATCGGTGGAAAATCTGGCTCAGACAGAGGACCTGGCCACCGCCGAGTTCGAGCGTAACGGTGATTGGACCGTAATACAGCGTAAAGGCGCATTGCCTGGTGCAGAAAATTACCAAGGCGGCTGGTCCAGTCCAGATCAACGGGTCAAAGCCCCTTTGGGCGTCCTCTGGTTTGACGACGCGGTAGCAAATTTCAAGCGTGCTCCCCAGCCGATTTTTGTCGACGGAGTGATGATTTCGCATGACAAGGATTGGCAGCACTATCCTAAGCAAAAACCTCCCTACCCTTTGCTTCCCGCTCGCTTCAGTGATGTTTACACCGGCCGAGTTTTCAGTGAGGAAGAAATCTCAGCGTGGTCCGCCGAACTGCCCACTCGCGATTTGACTGAGAAACAAACCTCGCAGTACCGACCGCCGACGCAAACCGATCCATGGAAACCCCAGCCGCCGGTCATCGGCCAGCGGTTCAATCCGTTAACCGGGGAGACCGAACCAAGGGCTTTTCCGAAAAGCTATGGCTGTGACGGTGGAATCGATTACGGATTTTTGTACACGATGCGTTCGGGAACCCCTGCCTTCTATGACAAGCAATTGGAAAGCGGCACCATTCACATTAGCGGTCCGCGGTCGGGATGTACCAACAGCATTATTCCTGCCAACGGTTTGTTAAACGTGCCTTATTTTTTTCAGGGCTGTACATGCAGTTATCCGTTACCCGTAGGGCTGGCAATGATCCCCTTGCCACCTCAACATGAACAGTGGGCGGTTTGGGGACCGGGTACCGCACAGGATATCCAGCGGGTTGGCATCAACTTTGGAGCCCCGGGGGCACGAATGACGGAGGCGGGGACACTGTGGCTGGAGAACCCGCAATCCGGGGGCCCGGTTCCGGAAGTTGATGTGCAAATCGAGCCTGCGGGCGCGCGATCGTTCTACAGGCATAGCTTGTGGATGCAACCGGGATGCGGCTGGCCCTGGGTCAGTGCGTCGGGAATCGAAGCGTTGACGGCAATCACGCTCTCCGGGTTGCGCCCCGGCGAGTATGTGGTGCGGCTGTATTTTGCCGAACCAGTTAGTCCCGATGGCCAGCCGCTTGATCCACAACGAAAGTTTACGCTCGCGATTCAAGGCAACACCGTCGAGCGGGATTTTTCGATTTTGCAAACTGCAGGGCAACCGCTGCAATCGATAGTCCGCCGATACGAGGGAATTGCATCCGAGGGG
>SLFV01000259.1 GCA_007124075.1 Roseimaritima sp. | reverse complement strand
TTTTTTTTTTTTTTTTTAAGAATAGAAACGTTCAAGCTTTTTTTTTTTTTGATAAACCAACCTTTGCCATGATCATTAGCCGTAAGAAAATCCTGCAGTTATTCGGCCGTAAGTCAGAGCGTCGTCAACGGTTTTCGAAAGAACAAGCAGCCAATCCGTGGTCCTTTGGCCGACTGGAGGAGCGCGTCCTCTTGGCCGCCGACAGCGCGGTGGCATGCGAAGTCAGCGCAGTGATCGCCGACCAAACGTCTACCGTTGGGATTGCGAACGAGGCAGCGGTTGACACATCGGAAATAGCGGACGATGGGGTGGTTGAGCATGACGTCGCTGCGGCATCAAACGTTTTGCCGCTCACGCCATCCCCTCGACCGGTTGTTTTCCTGGATGGTCGAATCGATGCGATTGACGCGTTGCAGGCGGATCTGCGGGACCGTGCTGACGTGGTTGTCGTCAGCCCCGAGCAATCAGGGATCGATGTCATCACGCAAACGCTCCGCCAAACGACCCTAGCCAGTTCGATTCACATCATTGGACATGGCGAGTCAGGTTTTGCGCAGTTGGGACGTGAAGGTCTCCGCGGTGAAACCTTGGCTGGCCGCGAAGCCGAACTTGCCCGCTGGCGCGATAGCGTCGTCGACGGTGGTGATTTGATGTTATACGGTTGTTACACCGGAGCGGGTCCGGAGGGTCAGGAGCTTGTTGAAGCTTTGTCGACGTGGACCGGTTTGGATGTTGCGGCATCCGACAATGCGACCGGCAATCGTGACGCCGGTGGCGACTGGGTATTTGAAGTTGCGACGGGCAGCATCGAATCGTCGGTGATTTTTTCAAACACGTTTCAGGAACGCTACGACAGCGTCATGCAAATCGTCGTCCGAGCGGCCGGGCAGACGGGTGACGAAACCATGGAACTGCAAATTGATGGTCAAACCGTCGAAACCTGGAACAACGTCGGAGGCGATTTACAGGCCGGGGTATTTCAAACGTTTACCCATCAAGCCAGCGGCGTTTCCGCCGACCGGATTCGAGTGGCCTTCACGAATGATCTGTTTTTGGGCAGCGAGTACGATCGGAACCTCCGTGTGGAGAGCATCACCACGGACGGCTTGACGATTCGCAGCGATGACCCCAGCGTCTTTGTCAGCGGGACATGGGACTCCGTTTCGAATCAGCCTGCGGAAGGTTTTTTGCAGGTCGATACGCTGCACCTCAATGGGTTCTTTCAGTACGCTCAACCCGATAGCGGCGACACAACGGAAATCGTGATCCAGGCCGCCGGCGAGACGGGCCAGGAGCAGATGCAGTTGCTAATCGATACGCAGGTCGTGGCAATTTGGGATGACATCGGTGGCAATCCCGACGAACAGGTATTCGAAAGCTTTCGTTTCACTTCCGACGGAACCGTGACCGCCGACCAGATTCGGGTTGCGTTCACCAATGATTTCTTTGATCCCGAAAACAATATCGACCGTAATTTGTACGTCCAGGGTATTACGGTAGGTGGTGTTGAATACCGCACCGATGCCCCAACCGTGTTCAGCACAGGTACATGGGATAGTCAGGCCAATGCCGTCGTGCCTGGATTCCTGGAAACGCAAGTGCTGCACGTCAATGGCTACTTTGCCTACAGTTCGGGCTCTGTCAATGAGGGCAGCGAGATTGTGATCGTTGCCAGTGGGTCCGAGGGCGGCGAGCAGATGAACCTCAGGATTGATGGCTTGGTTGCCCGTACTTGGATTGTTGGTACAGGGGCCGATCAAGGCCAATTTCAGACGTATGTTTACCGGGCCGATGGCCTGATCACCGCCGATAGCGTTCAGATTGAATTCGTTGGGGACGAATTTATCCCAGGGGTCCTGGATAAAAACCTGCGTGTTCGAGAAGTTTCGATTGACGGTGAAACCTTTGCGACCGTTGCTCCCGATGTTTTGTCAACTGGCACTTGGGCCGAGGGCGGTATCGCGCCGGGCTTTTGGCAAAATGAATACCTGCACGTCGATGGTTACTTTCAATTCACCACAGGAGGCCCGAATCCCGGCGCATTGGCGTTGGCTCAGAACCGTTACGACGTGGACGAGGACGCTGGGAGCCTGAGTATCGAAGTGGTGCGTGAGGGCGGTGCCGATGGCAGTTTGGTTGTCGATTTCGCCACGGTAGCGGGTACTGCGTTACCCGGATTGGACTACGTGGAAAGTAGCGGATCGCTGATTTTTCTTCCCGGTCAGACCAGTGCCGCTGTGGAAATGGTGATTTTGGACGACGACTTGTACGAAGGGAATGAAACCTTCAATTTCACCATCGACAACTTACGCGGCAACGGGACCTTGGGGGCTCCGCGAACGGCTACGATTCTGATCAACGATACCGATGCCGTGCTGCCAGACTTTCCCATTTTTACCAGCACTGACGCGTTGTTCCTGAACAGCGATGCAGTGATCGATGATCAATCGTTGCGGTTAACCCGCGATCTTAACTCGTTGAAGGGTAGTGCGTATTTCGCGACCCCGATGCCGATTTCCGCCAGCACTTCATTCCAAACCAGTTTCGGTTTCCGCATTGATGGGGGCCAGGGAACCGGCGGAGCCGACGGGTTGAGCTTCATTGTCCAAAATTCGGATGCGGGCCCAGCCGCGATCAGCGAAGAAACCGGTGGATCGATCGGATATCAGGGGATTGATCGCAGTTTGGTGGTGGAATTTGATACGTTTCAAAATCCAACCGACCCTTCCAATAATCATGTGGGCGTGGTGTTGAACGGTTCTGCAATGGAACTGGTCACCAGGAACCCGCCGTTTGTCCTGAATAGTGGGGCCGACCTGCGTGCCTGGGTTGACTACAATGGAGATTCGCAGCAATTAGCAGTCTATTTGGGCGACGGCCCCCAAAAACCAAACAACCCGTTGATCGTTACAAACATCGATTTGGAAACAATCGTGGGTCCGCAGGGATACCTTGGTTTCACTGCGGCAACGGGCGGTTTGGCAAACAATCATCGAATTCTTGACTGGACCTTTTCGCTGACGCCTCCGACCATCGCTCCCCCCGTTCCGGGAACCGAGTTAGTGGACCAGGTCGTTTCCGCGGGGTACGTTCGGCCAACGGCGATCGATTTCAGCCCTGACGGTCGTAACATTTATGTCGCGCAGCAGGATGGCGTGGTCTACGTCGTGCGTGATGGGCAGCGACTGGAGACGCCATTCGTTGACATTAGCGCCCAAGTCAACGGTGTTCGAGACCGCGGATTGTTGGACATCGCAGTCCATCCTGATTTCGAGAACAATCCTTATTTCTACCTGTTATTCACGTATGATCCCCCGGAGGTGTTTGAAAATATCGGCAATCCGTTGGCTGGGCCTAACGGAGTGGGAAATCGTGCTGGTCGTTTGATTCGAGTGACGGCGGACGCGGCGACCAATTACACTACGGCGGTCACGGGCAGCGATGTGCTGCTGCTGGGCAGCAACAGCACGTGGGATAATTTCAATGCGTTCGTCAACAGCACCAATGACTTCAATGAACCACCTGCTGGGATTCTGCCCGATGGCACAAATTTAGTTGACTTCATCGCAACGGATAGCGAGTCGCATACCG
>SLFV01000099.1 GCA_007124075.1 Roseimaritima sp. | reverse complement strand
TCAAGCGTCTTTCCACATCGCTCATCAGCCGCGAAATCTCATCCAAACTATCCTCCTTGAGAGGTTGGATATCGGTCAGCATTAATCGCGCGGTCCGCGCGTAGCGGACAGGGCAATCTTCGTCGTTTTCAAGCATGATTCCCAAATCCTCCAACGCGGCCTCCTTCTTCAGTAGGGCATGGTTGCACGCAGCACGAAAAAACAGCAGTGCTGCCGGGTCCAAGCAATTCTGGAAATCGACATCGGCCAGCAGTGGTAATGCTTCATCAAACAACCGTTTCCGCACCAACGCACGGCCCAGGTAAACACGGATTGGCTGACGCAACTCGCGGTTTATCTTGCTCAGCCGATCCTGCAAACGTTCCTCGCTCAGTGCGTCGTAATCGGTCAGTAACTGATCGACGACGGGAACCACCCTCCTTGCTGCGCGGACGAATGCATCCAAGCGGTCAACGTCGGAATCCAAGGCGGCTGAGAACAGTTCGACTGCCTGTTCAATCAACGGTGGTTCAACCAGTTGCTGCTCAAGCGCGGTGGTCAGCATCGCAATCGCCGCCTCCGGTTCGGGTAGTCGCCACTTTGCCTCACGAGTCAACGCATCGCCCGCCGCCTGTGCGGAACAAGTCAGCAGGCAGTAGACCAGGAGGGCGATAATTGTTCTGACCATGGTCGGTCCTTGTGGCAAAGAAAAAAACGGCAGGAGTCAGGATCCGAAAACGTCGCCAGAAATCCGTGCCGGAAACATAACGGATTAGACCCTGCGGGCAGATCCCCGTGGGATGATGAGGACGACTGATTATTGATTGCGCCGCAACACCAAATCCCGCGTGATTGAGTATAGCCGATTCTGACGCTCGGCAAGGTTCCGGATCAATGCGGCAATCTCCCCCGGTGAATCACCTGTCGGTTCTCGCAGCATCGTATCGTATCGCTCGGTCGTGTTCTTAACGCGTGTCTGCATCGTGCGCAATAATTTCAGTTCGGCCAAGGCATCGACCAGTGGTTGTTCGCCGTCACCCTGCTGCATCGGCTGTTGGTCCTGCTGTTGCTGTTGGCGTTGTTCTTCTAGGTCCCGCTGTGCCTGCTGCAAGGCCTGAACCATTTCCTCCAAGGCAGCCAGGATGTCCTCTTGAATACCTTGGGTCACTCCATCAATCTTGGTCTGGGACAAACGATCAGCGACCGTCTGCATGTCCCCACGAACTTGTTGCATGACCTCTGGAAAAGCAACACTGGAGCCTTCCTCACGCAGCAACAGCATCGCCCTGTCCGCCTCCATGACGATCTTGCGTTGCTCCCCCGCCAGATTCCCGGCACGCAAATCGGTTTGTCGATCGCGAGTCGCCTGCGGAATCGCGGACAATTCTTGCGTTCGTTCCAGAACAGCCGCTTGCATCTGGGCCATCTTCCGCACGCGCGACTCCAGTCTGGCCAGTTCTCGCTGCATCTCCTCTTCACGTAATTGACGCAGGATTCGCTCCAGCTGATCGATCGCTTGCCGCAACTCCTCCTCGGCTTTGCGTTGATTTTCGACAGCCTCCTCGCGTTTGGCTTGTTCCAGGTTCTGCTGCGCCTGTTCCATCCGCTCGACAGCCCGCTGCAAGCGCTGTTGGGCATTGTCTTCGGGTGTCTGGGGCGGGGTCTGCTGCGGAGACTCCTGCTGCTCCGCTTCTGAGGACGATTCTGCTCCGGGGGACGACTGGGAATCTGATGGAGGGTCGGGCTCGGAGGGCTGATGGGCAGCGTCCTGCATCTGCTGCATTCGTGCTTCGGCTTCCTGCCGCGCCTGTTCCGCCTGCTCGGCGGCCCGTTCCGCAGCCTGCTGAGCCGCTTCCGCCGCAGCTTGGCTTTCGGTCTCACCTGACTGGTCTGCCCGTTGGGAATCTTGTTTCGCTTCTTCCAGACGCAGCAGCGCCTCTCGCTCCTCCTGTCTCGCTTGCTCCACTTCTCGCTCGGCTTGCTTCCGAGGGTCCATTTGATCGTCACCCGAATCGGCCGAAGAAGCGTCTTCGCCAGCCTGGCCGGGCGATTCGGTTTCGTGCGCAGGATCCTCAGATGCGCCATCGGGGCTCGCTTGCTGTGCGGACGCGTCATCCCCTTGGGCGGGTCGATCCTGTTGAGCCATCTCCTCCCGCAGCCGATCGGCCTGCTCGGTAATGCCCCTCTGTTCGGCCTCGACTTCCTCCAGATCCGCTTTGTTTTCGGTTCTGGCGCGGGTCGCCCGCTGCCGCCGTTCCTGACGTTTCAGATCTTTGATCCAATTGGTGATACGCTCTTTCTCATCACGAATTCGCTGTGGCCGGTCTTCGGTCAGCAGCAGTTTCAGCAAGGCTTCCAAGTTTTCGGAAGCTAGCTTCTGGTCATCGATTGCCTGTTGAAACTTGGCTACACGCAAAGCTTCGGTGGCCGAACCCAAGCGATCTAAAATGAATGTTTCCCGAGACTGTTTGGCAGCACGGCGGAGCAATGCAGCGCGTTCTGGGTTTTCCGCAGTTTCCATTTCCGCTAGTCGCAGCAACAGCTCTTCCAGTCGTTGAAACTGCTGGGCAACCTTGCTTTGCCGATCGACCAACGCGACACCTGATTTTCCGTCTGCCGCTTCAACGGCTTGGCCGTCGCCTGCACGCTGAGCCTGCAGCGGCGCACAACCCAACCCAACCATGACAGACATGAGGACGATATGTCTTCCCACCACCGGAGACTCCAGTTCAAGCACTTTGGGGTCGATGTCAAACTATTTGAACAGATCCCTGATTCGCTGATCGCGTTCCTCTTGCGTATCTTCGATGATCGCGTCCTGCGTTTCCATCAACGAACGAAGTAGATCCAGTATTTCATTATAGCTTTCCAGGTCCAGCATTTTCTCTAAAACCGCTGTCAGTTCTCGTAATACTTGATCTACCGTCCGCACCGCCACCGCGATGTTTTCTTGGCCCTGAGCGGAATTGTCGATCGACTGGGCCGCCTGCTGGATCTGGTATATCGATCGTTCCACAGGCCCCGCCCGAGTCGTTCTTAAGGGCTGGGAGACTCCCGCTGCCAAGCGTTGGCGACGATCAACCGAATCGACTCGATTGTTGACCATTTCTTCCAGTAAATCGTCGATCGAGGTCGCAAGCCCCCCAACTTCCTCGCCTGTCTTGATCGCCTGCAAACCCGCTTGTTGGATCCGCAGTAAAAGGACCTGCCGAGCTCGCTGCAGAGCGCGATCCTCGTCCTGGTCGCTGGCTCGATCAGCGTCAGTTCGGTCGCTCGGGGCCTGAAGTGGAGCTCCCGTCCCCGTCGGCGCTTCGCCTTCGGTAGGCTCATCGGGGGATGCAGCGGTGGTCTCCGCTGCGGCTGTGAGTGTTTGCACGGCTTCCCACCCCTCGCGTTGCAGCAAGTCCAGGCTGTCACGCAGGGCTTGCGTATCGTTGATCGTTTGCTCCAGTCGGGAACGAAGTGCCAACTCACGACGTTCAAGCAGTCCCAATAATTGTTCGTTGGTCACCACACTGAGCCGCAAGACTTCCGAACGGGTCAAATGGGGCGTTCCGAGATCGTAACCATCCGTCGCCTCCGCAAACACGTTGATCGTTTGCCCCGGCATCAGTGGACTTAGGCGTCCGGCCGCAGTTAGTTCACGCAAATCCAATGCGTCACTGAATTTTCCGTCACGGTCAAGCATCAACGGTTGTGTCGTAGGTGGAGTGGTCAATTCGTCAGCAAGGACCACCGATAATTCCGCAGCGGCAACGCCATAATCGTCGCGAATGGTCCCAACGGCCGGTAGTCGCGCCTGGGGCGTGATCGCGGTATCGATTCCCTTCAGTCGCAGTTGGACCTCGGGTGGCATGTCCCTAACCACTCCAAAAAAGTAACGTAAAGGGACCTGAGCGGCAATGTTTTCTCGATCGACTGGCAGCAAGACCACACTGGTCGGTTGTCGAATGTCCGGCAAAACCAATTGAAACGCTTCGCCGTCGGGGGCCAACCCCAGCGGGACATCCGGTATCTGCTGATCCCCGCTGGTGACCAGAACATCGATCTCCGCCAATGGCTTGCTGGCAAGCCCCTGCAGGACCAGCGTCGAGCCTTCCCGAATCCGCAACCCCGGTTGGTAATTCGTGGTCAGGTCGGGGGCGTCGGCGGAGGTGTCGGTGTTTGCACGCAGATAACGCGGATAGGTAACCTCGACCTGCAGTTGCGAAATGCCCGGTGGCGGAACCGTCTGGATTACGTAATCGTCCAGTCGGGCATCCAGTCCGCGAATCGAGAACGTCAGGTCCCCGGAAAGTCCGCCCAACGGCGGACCATCCAGCACGAATGCCTGGTAGCCATCAATAATTCGTCCGACGCGTCGCAAGTTCGCTTGGCCACGGGTGCCGTCCTGGGTCCGAAAAAACATCGTGCAAACATCAGGCACGACCGCCGCATCGGCTAGGGCGCGAATCCGCAGCGTCGCGTTGCTGCCGCGTGCAATGCGAGCAACGCGATTGGAAAATCGGATCGATTCCAACTCGCCGGTGTTGTCTTCCGTGGCGGTGATACGAGGGATCTCCAGACCAACCATTTCCAGCTTTGCCTGTCGCGGCCATGGTGAATCGTTCAACAGCAACAGACGTCCCGCCGCCTGGGAAAAAAACGCGGGCCGAGCGACCAACAGTCCAACCAGAGCAAATGTGAGCGGAACGACGGCCAGCAGTTTTTGCCGAATCGCAGTCCAACGCAAGACACGCCGTATGTCAATTTGGTCAAGCTGTTTTAGTACTTGCTGTTGCACCTGGGCCAGCATGCTGGATGATTGGGCATCGTTGGTGCGATGTTTCGCAGTCAGTTGCACGGTTGTCAACAACCGTCCCTCGAGGTTGGCGTGCTGTCGCTCCAGCAGCAATGCCAAGCTTTCGTCAGGCATCGGGCGACGTAGTCGGCGCAGGATGAGTTGAACCAACAAATATATCAACAATCCCAGGACCACCAGCATCCAAACCAATCGTGCCGAGCGGGGCATTTCCGTGCCACCTGCTAGCACCGGGAGGTAATCCAGCGCCAGTCCCAGCCAAAACCCGGCCAAGATGCACGCCATTACCGCCAGCAGGCCATCGCATAGGACGTACCTCCGAACTCGTCGCCGCAGCCCAGAAAGGAGCTGAGCCAGACGAGGGTCAAGCGTTGGTGTCGGGGAAGTAGCTGCCATAGGTTATGCAAGACGGTGTAAACGGCGGACGACCCATTCAAACGTCAAACAGGCCGCCAACAACCACATCATGGAAGCCCGCGTTCGTTCCGCAAAATCACGATCCGGTGTACCCGGTAGAACGCTGGTTTGGGGTTGAGGAAGAATTTGCTGTGCCAGACCTTCCACCGCGTCGGTACCCCGGGGGACGGCCGCGTTGGAGCCGGGTGGATAGTCAATCGGGATGAATTCCCCGCCGGTAATGGCAGCTAAGGACCGTAACTCCTCGTCGTTGCGGCGGGGACGCTCCAGTTCCAAGGTCGGCAAACGAACCTGAATCGATTCTTGCAACACTTGTTCCCGCAGTGCGTCGCCAAGCGTTAAGCGTAGGTCATAGCTGCCTGCTTCCCGCACCAGCAAACGTCCCGAGTACGTTCCCGCTCGCGGTTCCCCTTGGGCGGGAGTCAGACGCAGCTTCTCGGGACGATCCGAAGGTCCCAAAACATCAACTTCAACGGCAGGCACTTGCAAGGGCTCAAATTGTTCGTCCGTCAAGACCGCGCGGATCATAATGGAATCACCGACCATTGCCCGAGGTCGATCAACCAACAGTAAACCGCGATTGGAATCGCGCAACAGGCGACCTTCCGAAGCCCAGCGGCAAAGTTTCGTGTAATAGTTGTCAAAGTAAGCATCGCTGACCGCCCGCAAACGCCACATCTCCCCGCTGCCTTGAAAGAAAACTCGACCCGCGCCGTAAAACTGCGATGCCAGATACACCGGCAGCGAGTCGCCGATGGCGGTCGTGGGATCGGAGAAGTGAGCGTAAACACGGGCTCCCGGTTTGGGGTCTTTCATGCCAACAAAATCGAACACCCCGCCCGATTCCTCCCAAGCCGCAATGCTGCTTTGAGGCTCGTCGGTTACCCAGAGAAATTCCGCCCGTAATCCCTCACTGGTAAAGTCCAGGGGCCACTGTGTATCGCCCCCTGCCCGACCCCCACGCAACAGCGGGCTGGAGGTTGCAATGTTGACGGGAAAAAAACCGGCCAATTTTGCGACTCGCGGATCGGTCCGTTTACTCATCCACTGCGGCATGTAGACCGGGCCACCAATCAGAATCAATCCCCCCGCTTGCTCCGAGAGCCACCTTTCCAATAGATCGAACTCCGGTGCATCCATTTGCAACCAATCGGGGTCAAAGGCAATGATCGTGTCGTATTCAAATAATTCTTCTGCGGAATCAGGAAACTTGGTCAGCGTCCCGTCGGCATCTTGGCTCATCCCCGGTTGTCCGGTTTGCAGCCAGACATCCAACCGTGTGGATTCATCTCGGTACAAAAGATTGCGAACGAATTGGTATTCACGGGTCGGTCCACCCGCGATCGCCAACACTCGCAGCTTACGCGAAACAACTTCGTAGCGAGTGTCGCGATAGTTGTCGTCGGGATTTTGATCGCTGGCCGGTGCCACCACTCGCACTGCCAAACGGCGTCGACCCACCTCCTCCGGTTCCAATTCGAATCGGACACCGGTCAATCGTCCGTCCACCGGCAGGACCGCTTCCTGAACATCAATTACTTCCAGCGGCGTGTTGGTCTGATCCAGCCCGTCCAGTAGTTGGACCTGCACATTCAAATCGCTCGGTCCGCTGGCCTGTAGCACGGCCGACAAAGAAAATTTGTCCCCTGGATAGACGCGTCGCGGCGCATCCAGGTCAACGATCCGCACATTGATCGGGGCTTCCGATGACCCCAGCCCAATCGGGTAAATCGCCACTCCGGCACGAGCCGCTAAAGTCGCCGCAGTCGTGGCCGGCAGCCCGGCATTATTTTGGCCGTCGGTTATCAAAACCAACCCGGCCAGTGTCGCCGAGTCGTGCCGCTGCATTGAGTCGCGAATGGCATCTCCAATTCGCGTTTGTTTTCCCGCTGGCTGCAAGGCTTGTTCCCAGTCGACCACGCGACGCAGGTCGGTCTCGGCCTCCGTCTCCGTCGCGACAGGATCGACCACTGTCTGCGCCGGTTGTTCTGCCGCTCCCCAGCCAAGCAGTGACAACCACGACGTCGGACTGGCGACACTCCAGGTGGCTCCCGAAAGGATCCCACCCAAAATCAGCAGTGCAGCGGCCGCGAACAACGGTTGCCCCAGCGTTGTGGCGCGCCCACTGGCACCCAGGAATAATGCGGTCAGCGACAGTCCCAACGAACCGACTACCAGGACAAGCCCGATTACCGCCAGCCGAGAAGCAGGACGCGGTTTGGCGACGGTCAGACTTTCCGGCGTAACGGATGGTCGAGTCTGAACCGAGGGAACTCGCAGTTCTAATTCCCGCAGTTCGTCGCCTTCGTCGAAAGCGTAAATCGTCACCCGCTGCTGCTGTGCCAGTTGTTCGATCCATTGACCATCGCGGATCAGTTTTGCGGCCACCTCGCTACGGGTGGGGACGCCCGGTTCGTTGGCCGCAGGCAGCGACATGCTTTGGCTGGTATCCACCAACACCGCGACTTCGCTTTGCCGGGTCACCATTTGCTGGGCGCGGCGCGTGACCCCAAGGAAAAAGAATACCAACCCCAGCAAGGTGGCGGTGCGCAGCATGATTAGCGTCCCGCGAATCGCCGGACGCAGTTCGTGTGTGTCGCGACGGTACAGCCGTACCATCAACCACAAAATCAGGCCAACTGCTGCAAGTCCAAGGGCCCAAGGCCACCAACCTTCCAGCCATGCAACCTGTTCAAATGAGTACACGATTCGCTGCTGGACTTCGGCCGTTCGGTCGTCGACCGCAGGCGAAATTTTCACTTGGGCCCAATAAATCATGCCCCACCTCGCGTTCTTGGTGGATGATAACTAGCCCAGTAGGCGAGCGCCTGTTCACCTGCCAGCATCGTTCCGAGCATCGCCAACAAGAGCAGCGAAATGCCTGATCCCGGTGGGCCGGTTTCCTGCCGCAGTTCGTCGGTCGAGGAAAACTGCAGTGCAATCGGTTGCAGGTCTCGCTGCAGTTTCGCCTGATCCACGCGGCGCAAATCCCCGCCAGCGGGCGCGACGGCCGCTGCAAACGTGCGCACCTCGGTGCCACTATCCAGCCGCGACACCCAAATTTCGGTCAAACCCGGGGTCAGCATTGAATCCAAATCGGCGTCTCCCGATAAGACGGCTTCCCGGGGATCCAGAGTCAAATTCCACTGGTCCGCACCCTTTTCCGCCGTCAGTTCCGCCGACACACGCGGTGGGTCCAGGGCAGCGGGTAAATACCGAACCGTATTGGCGTATCGCTGATCAGGCAATTGAAGACGAATCGGATCGTCAACTTGCCGCTGCGTTTGAATCGTTCTGCCGGACCACAGAAAGGCGTTGGTACGTAACATGAAAATCACGAATGTCGGATCACCTTTCCAGTTGGACCATTCACCTTCCAATCCCGCCAAGACCGTGACGACGTTGCCTTGGCCGACACGATGTTGAACAACAAACGGTCGTCCGTCGCGTCGATCCAGTACACGCCGGGAAGGGAATTGGATCGAAAGCCGAGGGTCGGTGGCATCGATGACCCAACTGCGAACCACCCCGACTCGCCCAAAAACCGAATTCCCTAGCGGTTCTAACGGCTCGGTCAGCGGATGCGAATCCACCAGGACGACATCGGTGCTGCCTCCATCATCATCCGGCGAGAGATCTGCAGGTGCAACCAACGAACCGGGCAACAGATTCCGGTCTTCGGCCAACAAGACGTCATTCAGTGCGGGGGCCTGCGCCTGTCTGCCCAGAAACCAAGCCAGACCGCCACCCCCGCGAACATATTCCGACAACGCAGCGGCGGAGTTTTGCGTTAGCTCTTCGGGGTTGATGACAAATATTGCTCGAAAACCTTCCAGATCCTCTGCGGTTGCCGACCGCAAAAAACGGAAGGGGCGGACGTCGGGAATCGCCCCCGTGCGGACCTGACTGCCAGGATCCAGCACGGCAGCGACGTGGTAAGCACCCAAACCGTCGGGATCGCCATCAATCACCAATACACGCTCTGCATCGGTCAGGGGCAAGGTGCAGATCCGGCTGTTGTCAGCAGCCAATGCGTCTTCGGGCAATGTCACTTGGACCGCATGGGTTCCCGGTTCCGACACGAATACTTGAAACTGTCGCACGACCTCCTCGCCCGGTTCCAACCGCTCAATCATCAAGCCGGGTAGGTTCTCTACCGCGCCCGAGAAGAGACGCGTTGGATCGGGGGTGACCGCTTCGCCACCGTAGCGGATGACCCTTGCGGCCACGTTCAGATTGGTGACTGCGGTGTTGCTGTGGTTTTTGATGGCCACTTGCATCACCACCGGAACCCCCGCTACCCAGACATCCGCGACGGGTTGCAGTCGAGTGATTCCCAGGTTGGGTGAAGGGTTAGCCGCAGCGTCGATGCATCGCAGTTGAACACCATCGGCAGACAACTGCCGCAGTACCTCGGCGATGCGTTCAGGATTCTGCCAATCCCGCTGACGGAAATCGCTTAACATGTACAAAACCGTCTGATCCGCAGGTCTGTTGCCGATCAGGTCGCTTGCCAGTTGTACGGCAGGCAACAAGTCAGCACTCATTGCCGAGGGAGCGGTCGAAATCACACGCTGAATTAATCGCGAATCGCCGGTGATGGTTTGCACAACAATATCCGCCGCTGCATCGGCACTGGCGGACGATTCCCCCTGAACCAGAGCCGCGCGGCTACTGCGAAGAATAGTTAGTTGGTGTTGCCCTTCGGTCGTTGCCAATCGATCGACAAAGGTCTGCAAACCACCCAAAACGCGTCCGTAGGCGGTTCCGCCGCCACTGACGTCGGCCATCGAGTAACTGTCGTCCAGTACCACAACATGGTGGACGCTACGGCTGCCAAACGTGCCCAACCACCCAAGGCGACTGGTCCAACCGCACAGCATTGCAATCAGTAGCACTGCGACGGTCAACCGAGCCAATAAGAGCAACAGTTGACGCAGGATAATCCATTTCTTCTGCTTACGATAACTGACCAAAAGAAAATCCATTGCTGCCCACGGCTGCCGACGATGACGTAGCATGTTGATCAAATGCACCAGCAGTGGCACACCGACAAACAAAAATCCGGCAGTTAAGGCGGGATACAAAAACATTCCGTTTGACTTATCAGCCCCTCAGGTTTGGTAGTCGTTTGCGAGCGGTTAAAAATTTTGCTAGCACCGCATCCAATGGCTCACTGGTGCGAATCTGCAGGTATTCAATCATCAACCTTCCACACGCGGTGCGTGTTTTATCCAGGAACGCGTGTAGGGCTTCCAGGTACCCTTCGCGCAACGCGCGTGGATTGCAGTTCAAAAAAACATCGCTTTCCAAGGCTTCAAATTTGGTCGCACCATCGAATGGAAAATCCAATTCATGGTCGTGCAAAACATGCAGCAAAGCAACGTCGTGCCCCCGTGCACGCATCACCCGCAGCCCCTCGATTAATTCCTCCACGCCCAACAAGTCCGAAACAACGACCACCAAGCCGCGACGCGGGATCGTGGCCGTTACCTGTCGGGCAACACGGGGCAGATCGGTTTGATCGCTAACGCTGACTTCGTCCAATGCCTCTAGAATTCGTCCCAACTGATGACGGTTGCTTTTCGCGGGCACAGTGCTTCGGATCTCGGTGTCAAACGTAAACAAACCCGTTGCATCTTGCTGCCGCAACGATAGGTAAGCCAAACAGGCGGTCAACGAAGCGGCATATTCGAACTTGTTCTCCGCACCCTGGCCGTAGTCCATGCTGGCCGATCGATCGACGACCAGATGTAGCCGCAGGTTCGTTTCCTCCTCGAACTGTTTGACATGCAACCGGTCCTGCCGTGCGTAGACCTTCCAGTCAATGTGCCGCAGTTCGTCACCACTGTTGTATTGACGATGCTGCAGGAATTCCACGGACTGACCAAAGTACGGACTGCGATGCATTCCCGACAAAAACCCTTCCACCACCCGTCGAGCCGTCAGTTCCAGACGTCGAATCCGTTGGGTCGCTTCAGGATGCAAAAATCTTTTTGAATCGGGCATCTCGTACCAATTCGTCTTCGTCTTGTGGGGTAACGTCCAAAATGCGGGTAATGACATCATCGCTGGTAATACCATCGCTTTCCGCCGTAAAATTAACTACCATGCGATGCCGTAACACCGGACCCGCAAGCGCAACGATATCGTCAACTTGCACGTAGCCACGACCGTTAAGCAACGCGCGAGCTTTGCCACCAAGGATCAAAAATTGAACCGCGCGTGGCCCCGCACCCCAGCCTACCAGGTCGTCCACAAAATCGGGAACTCCGTCACTGCCGACGCGCGTCTGCCGAACCAATGAAAGCGCGAAACGCACCACATGGTCACTGACGGGAACCTGGCGGACCAATTTTTGCAACTCCAAAATATCGTCACCTGTTAGCACCGGTTTAACTTCGCCCACTGCCGAACCGGTGGTTCGTTTGGCAACTTCGAATTCCTCGTCAAAATTCGGGTAACGTACGAAAACTTTGAACATGAAGCGGTCTTGCTGCGCCTCGGGCAAAGGATACGTCCCTTCCTGTTCAATCGGGTTCTGTGTGGCCAAAACAAAAAAAGGATCAGGTAAACGATGTCGCACGCGACCAACGGTGACCTGGCGTTCCTGCATCGCTTCCAACAATGCGGCCTGTGTTTTCGGAGGTGTGCGGTTGATTTCGTCCGCCAGCACCACGTTGGCGAACAATGGACCCTCCATGAACCGCAGTTCGCGATTGCCGGTTGCGCGGTCTTCCTGGATGATTTCGGTCCCCGTAACATCAGCAGGCATCAAATCGGGGGTAAACTGGACGCGACTGAAGGAAAGCTCCAGCGTCTGGGCCAGGGTGCTGATCATCAGCGTCTTGGCTAACCCGGGAACGCCCTCCAGCAGACAGTGTCCACGACTGAAAAGGCAAATCAGCAGGTCGTCGATAACTTCCTCCTGGCCAACAATCACCTTGCCAAGTTGCTCACGAATCGCCTCGCGAGCGTCGTGGAGTTTCTGAGCTTGGGCAAGATCCAGCGGGGCGTCAGCAGCGGTCATTCGGTTCCTTTACGCAAAGAGGTCTGCCTCTTAGGATAGCAACAATTACGCAGATGCGGGTCTAGTCAGGTTAGGAATTTGGCCGATCGAAGTCTACCTTGCTAGCATGCTTGGCTGTCCGGTAAATCTCCGCCCTTTCGACTGCGGCTTCCTAGCCGTATTGCAATTCCTTACTCGTTTACGCTGTCTAGCCCAGAACTTTATATGAGCAACCCAATCAACCTGGACGGTCCCGCCATTGAAACGCTTGATCATGGTGGCCAGCCAGACCCCGCTTTTCCAATCACCGTTGCCGATCGAGTGTCGCGTTTGCCGCCCTACATGTTCGGCCGCATCAATGCCATGTTGTACCAGAAACGTCGCGACGGCAGTGACGTGATCGACATGGGGATGGGGAATCCTTCGGACCCTCCACAGCCTTCGGTTATTGCCAAATTGGCCGAAGCTGCAGCGGATGAACGTAATCACGGTTATAGCAAATCCAATGGAATCGCGAATTTAAGGCGCGAGGCGACCGCAAAGTATTATCGCAAGTACGGTGTGCGGCTTGACCCGGACAGCGAGATCATCGCTTGTTTGGGCAGTAAGGAGGGTTTCTCGCATATGTGCTTGGCTCTGATGGGGCCGGGGGATACCGCGATTATTCCTGCACCCTATTTCCCGATTCACATGTATGGAGTCATCCTGGCGTCGGGCAACGTCGTGTCCTTGGATGTTGCTGACCCGCATAAATTTTTGTCGAATGTGGCCTATACCTGCGAAAATTTAACGCCGCGTCCGAAGGTGTTGATTGTGAACTACCCCCACAATCCATC
>SLFV01000547.1 GCA_007124075.1 Roseimaritima sp. | reverse complement strand
CCGTTACCCAACTAATCAGGAAGGCGCGGTATTGGAGCCGCTGTTTGAAGAACCCGAACGTAGCCGGCAATTGATTTTGGAAGATCTTTTGTGGTCCCTGCTGAATACACCGGAGTTTACTCATGTCGACTAAGCAAATGTTTTCGCCCGTTTCTGGCCCATGTACGGGCGGAATCAGACGCCGCAATGCCTTGCAACTGGGATTGGCGGGTTTGGCCGGTGGCAGTTTTTTAGATTTACTGCGGATTCAGCGTGCGGCGGCAAGCACCGCGACGGGCGTGACGCCGCAGGCGAAGGCGTGTATTCTGATTTGGTTGGATGGTGGGCCGTCGCATTTCGAAATGTTTGATCCCAAACCCGAAGCTCCCGTTGAAATCCGTGGTGACTTTCAGGCCATTTCCACCGCGGTTCCGGGGGTCCAGTTCAGCGAACACTTGCCGAAATTAGCTGCTAATTTGAACAAGTTTGCCCTGATTCGTTCGGTTCAGCATAACCAAGGCAATCACGGGGCAGGCAATCACTACATGATGACCGGCGCCCCTCCCAGGATCCCTGTGGGTTGCGGTGCTTTCGTCAGCTTCCATCCCAGCGTTGGTTCCGTGACCGCGTACGAACGCTCGGCTCCGCACGGGTTGCCCGCCTATTTTTCCCTGCCATCAATGACTCGATCGGGCGGGCCTAACTTTCTGGGTGCGAAATACGCCCCGTTTGTCGTCGCGGATGATCCCAACAACAAAGCGTTTCGTGTTCGCGATGTCGCGTTGCCCAGCGGTGTTGATGACGCGCGTTTTGCGCGGCGGCAGGAACTCCGTTCGCTTGTTGACCGCTTGCCCAGGATCGATCAGCAGGCTGCCGCTGATCCGGTGCTGGCGGTCGATCAGTACTACCAGCAAGGGTACGACCTGATCACCACTCCGGAGGCTCAGCGTGCGTTCAACATTCAAGGCGAACCCGATGCTGTTCGCGATGCCTATGGACGGAATGGGTTTGGACAGCGAGCCTTGATGGCGCGTCGTCTGGTTGAGGCGGGCGTCCCCTTCGTGACCATCAACGATGCGGGCTGGGATCACCACAGCGATATTTTTGGTGCGTTGCAAAAACGGTTGCCAGCATGGGATCAGACGGTTTGCACGTTGATCGATGATTTGGATCAGCGGGGATTGTTGGAAAGCACGATGGTGATCGCTTTGGGAGAATTTGGACGAACCCCCAAAATCAGCACCCTGTCGGGGAGAACCAAACCAGGACGCGATCACTGGGCAAATGCGATGTCAATTTTATTTGCCGGTGGCGGAACGCAAGGCGGGCAGGTGATCGGTGCGACGGACCGCCAAGGTCATTCGGCGGTCGAACGAATTTTGTCGCCAGAGAACTATGTTTCCACGTTGTACCGCAAACTAGGGATCGATCCGGACAAAATTTACTACACCCCGGCAGGCCGACCAACCCATTTGGTCACTGACCCGACACCGATCACTGAATTGATGTCATGACCGGTCGTTTGCACAAAGGTTGGCTGTGTGGCCTTATTTGGTCGATCGGTGTTTTGTGGCACCCTGCTGCGGTCTTGGGGGATCCTCCGACGCTGTCGCGGTTGTTTCCCGCTGGCGGGTCGACCGGCCTGGAGACGGTCGTAACGGTCACGGGAAAATACGACTCAAAGTCGGTATACGTTTGGTCGGACCGATCCGAGTTGCAATGGCGTCAGGGGGAGAAGGACAACCAGTTTTTAGTCAGCATTCCAGAAGATTCTGCTCCGGGGGTTGCGCTGGTACGGTTGGTCGACCAGCACGGGGCATCGCAGTTGCACCGATTCGTCGTCGGTTCCCTTCCCGAAGCCAATGAAGTCGAACCGAACGACCGCTTGTCCCAGGCGAACGTTTGCGAGGAACTGCCGATTGTCCTGAATGGTGTATTGGAAAAAGCGGGCGATGTCGATCAGTTTCGCGTGTCATTGCGGGCGGAGCAGACGCTCGTTGCGCACGTCGATGCCGCCAATTTGCTGAAAAGTCCTGTAGATATCAGCCTGCAAATCGTCACGCCTCAAGGGCATGTGCTGGCCCAAAATCTGGACTATGCGGGGCAGGATCCGCTTCTAATATGGCGGTCCCATCGTGATCAAGACGTGATCGTCCGCGTATTTGGTTACCCCGCCGTCCCCACCAGCGCGATCGGTTTTTCTGGTTCCGCGAATCACCTGTATCGCCTGACATTAACGACCGAGACGTTTATTATTGGCTCCAACCCGCTGGCGGTTTCTTCGCGGATCGATACCCCGGTGACGATGGTTGGTTGGAACCTGCCTGCGGAGAGACTACAGACCGTTACAGCAGAATCACTGGCCTCCGATCCGCTACCTTTGGTCCACGTGTTCCACCGGTCCGCCTTCGCTGGCTTTGTCAACTTGCCGATCGTTTCGACAGATTTGGTTTCGCAATCTGGCCCCCAGCGGGAACCGACCCGTGTCAATCCGCCAGTGATCGTGACTGGTCAATTGAAGGAACCCGGGCAGCGCGACCAGTTCATTCTGTCTGGCAAGAAGGGAGAAAGCTGGGCACTGCTGACTGAAAGTCGTTCATTGGGATATCCAACCGATTTGGTGCTGGAGATCGAAGCAATCGCCAGCGGAAAGCGGCTGGTACGCCAAGACGATACGCAACAGTCCCCTGACCCTCGTGTCCAGTGGAAGGTCCCCGAAGACGGAGAATATCAAATCAGCCTCTTCGACCTGCACGGTTTTTACGGCGACGATTACCTTTACCGAATGACGATCCAGCCGACGCAACCGGGCTATGAAGTCAGCGTTAGCTCCGATTCGTTTCGCGGTTCGGTTGGCGAGGCATTGGAGCTGAAAATCAATATCAATCGTCTGAACGGGTACAAGGAAACTCTCGTCGCGGAACTTCAGGAACCGCTGCCAGGGGTGCAATTGGAATCGCAGCAGTCAGTCTCGGAGGGTGAAACGGCCAAAGAACTGAAACTGACCCTCATCGCCCAGCAGCCCGTTAACGCTCCGTTTCGCTTGATCGTGCGTCCCCAGACCAAGGCCAGCGAAACCGAACCGGTGGAGCAAGACGATCCGGCGGATGACCTTCAGCAACCGGCGACAGCGATTTCGCAAGTCGTCACTGCCAGCGATCCGCAAACGGCGGATTTGTGGTTGTTTTTCGACGAAAGCGGACAATAGCCCAGTCCGCAGGCAGATCCGTCCGCTTGGTATCCCCGCAGGGAACGGGGTTCGAGAGCGAATCTCTGGAACCGTCACCCACAAGTCGCGTCTATCCAGGAGACCGACCCAAGTTCGATTCGATTGCAGAGTCGGCTTCGGTTACTTTTCCTACCTCTAGGGAGTCCGGCAATGTCGTGGCAAAAGTCAGCTTTTGGGGTGCCTGCTATGCTAGCAATCATGGTCACTATGACGGCAGCGATCCCCGCCTTCGGGCAGGGGTTTCTGTTACCAGACAATCCGGACACACCGTCCTGGCGACGTCCTCCGCACCCCATTGTTCCGCCACGACCGCCGATCGTACGACCGCCCACGCCTCTATACAAAGTAGAAAAGATCGACATCGAACATTCGATCACTCACCAAGT
>SLFV01000153.1 GCA_007124075.1 Roseimaritima sp. | reverse complement strand
TCACTCGACTGATGACCCATTCTCAGGTTGTCCGCTAAGAGACCCGTGATCTGATCCCTGGAAGGGTGAACCAACGCTTCGCCATGATCGCGAGGTACCCGCACAGCGCGGCAGTCAGCGTCGACAGGCATGGTCCGTTGAACGATCACAGGCGTGGCAATTCTTCAAAAACTGGCTGCATAAAGAGGTTGCTGCACGTCTTGGTCACCGATCTCGAAGGCTCGCATGGACCGCTCGATCACCTGATAATAATGCCGAAGTCGCGTCTGTGCATCGTCCAACGAACCGCCAAACGAACGCGATTCGTCCAGGTAGATCCGAGGCACCGACAGCTCGACGATCCGCAACCCGGCGGCGACCGCCTGAACCCATAACTCCAAGGGCATCGCGTAACCCGGCTCGGACAGATCCAGGTTTCGCAATGCTTCGACTCGATACGCCTTGAAACCGCAGAACGCATCGGTCAGCGAGAGCCCCAGACGCTGATTCAAGGCGTGGGTAATCTGCTGGTTGATCCGCCATCTGGCTTCAGGCGGCGCCGAGTCACCGGCAAAATCCTCCAAGTATCGGCTGCCTGACACAATGTCAAATCGATCGCACTTTCGGACGAACTCCGGGATCCGTTGAGGTTCGTGTTGCCCATCGCAATCGATGGTCACCAACACGTCGTACCGTTGCTGCCGGGCGAAACGAAAGGCCGAGTGTAACGCGGCTCCGTACCCGCGGTTTTGTGGATGGCGAATCTGCAAAATGTCGTTACGGGCATCAAGAAGGTCGGCCGTACCATCGGTCGACCCGTCGTCGACCACCAGAACCGCGGAACTGAATCGAGTCACTTGATCCAAAACGGCGTCGACATATTGCACCTCGTTAAACACGGGCAGGGCGGTTAGGCTTCGCAACGGCAATCCTCCATTCGCATGTCGGGCAAACGACCTTTATCGCAATCCCACATTGTAGAGATCGCCTTGGGCTCGTCAACGAGCGTCAAATGGCGTCACCATGGTAGGGTATTTTTGATTTGGTGAACGGATGAGAACGGTTGCGCGTATCAGGCCTTGGCAACACACTGGGTTCGGCGTTGGCGTACTTGTTCAGCCAACTGGTGCATCACTTTGGCAGAATTATCCCACCCCAAACAGGCGTCGGTAATGCTCCGGCCGTGAACCAGCGCTTGGCCGGGCACCAAGTCTTGACGCCCGGCTTCCAGGTAAGATTCAAGCATCACCCCGATGATCCGCATGTCGCCTTCTGCGATCTGTTGGCCTACACATTCGGCAACATCTATCTGGCGAAGGAACTGTTTGCAACTATTGGCGTGTGAGCAATCGACCATCAACCGCTGTGGCAGACCGGCCGCGGCCAACGCAGCCGATGCTGTTTCGATGCATGGCGCGTCGTAGTTTGGTGCGGGTCCCCCCCGAAGGATAAGGTGGCAATCGGTATTTCCACGTGTCCGGACAATTGCAACCTGCCCGTTTTTATGGACGGAAAGGAAATTGTGCCGGTGCGCTGCCGCGACGATCGCATCGATCGCCGTCTGGATATCCCCATTGGTGCCATTTTTGAACCCGATGGGCGCCGACAGTCCGGATGCCAGCTCGCGATGAACCTGCGACTCGACGGTCCGCGCACCGATCGCTCCCCAACTGATCATGTCAGCGATGTACTGCGGCGAGATGGTATCCAAGAACTCAGAACCCGCCGGAACGCCCAACCGATGGATCCGCAACAACAGATCGCGTGCGATCCGCAGCCCCTCGTTGATTCGAAACGTACCATCCAAGTAGGGGTCGTTGATTAGCCCCTTCCAACCAACCGTGGTGCGACGCTTCTCGAAGTAGACCCGCATCACGATCTCTAATTCTGCTCGGTACATCACCCTGATTTCAGCCAAACGCGTGGCGTACTCTTCGGCCGCCACGGGATCGTGGATCGAACAGGGACCGATCACGACCAGCAGACGGTCCGACTTGCCACGCACGATCTGCTGGCCTCGATGACGCGTTTGTTCGATCAATTGTTCGATCGGCGTTCCCTGAATGGGGAAGAAGCGAATCAGATGCGATGGCGGCGGAAGGGGGACGATCTCCGAGATCCGTTCGTCGTCGATCCGAGAAGTTCGGTCGGAGGGGACTTGATGCAGGTAATCATCTAAAGCGAAGTTGGCGCTCATGCGTGGGAGTCCGATCGGGCAGGATTTAGGGGAACGATGGCGGCCGCCAATCGGCGATGCGTTCAAATTCGCCGACGAACGGGCCCGTCGCCTTGCGGTCTGTCAGCGTAGTCTCCCCGAATTCTGGCCTAACCTGCGGCTTTCGGCAAGGTCCCGCAACGTAACGCGGTTGCGCAAAAATCGGAACAAAGGGGTCTCCAATATCGCGGGAGACCTTCGGTCGCGGTTTCGGCGGGGTCGGAGACCCTCGCCGAACGCGGTATCCAAGGGCGTAACGGGCGACTGGCGAGGTGGCAGTCTACAACAAGATCCCGTATCTTACCGCGCGCAGCCTCAACGCCTGCTCGAAATAGGGAAACGGGTAGGGGCGTTTGTGCCGAGCCCAGTGAAATGTGCTGAGGACCAGTTCCAAAGGCAAATCGCCCGCTTCCACCTTTGCGACAACCAATCTGATAAACGCATGCTCACGGGGCAATCTGGCTCGCAACCCAAAGGTCAGTTGATCCTTGAGATTAGCTATCTGCGAGCCCCCATCCTTGCCGGATTGGGCCGCTGGTCCGTCCCATGGGGCAGCGTGGACCACGGCACCACCCCAAAAAATACAGAGCACGAAAAACACGCCAATTCGAGGGGATGTCTTCATTCCTAGATACTCTCCATTTCCCCCGGGAATCGTTCAGATCGGTCGGATCGATCATCGGGACATAACTCGACACGGGGCTTTTACTGAAAGCGGCCTGGCATGACAAGAGGAAAATGGTCAAGATTGATCCCCAAAATCGGGAGAAGACGGAACTTGCAGTCGGCTCTGGTATCCAGGGCCACGGGCATTTATACTTGAAGCGTCAAAGGGGAGCACTGCCGTGAAATTGCCCGGTGAACAACGCCGCGAAATCTTCTGATCGGGACATGTCCAGGGCGTCGGGTTTCGCTATTCTGTCTGCCATTTGGCTCAACGGTATGCAGTCTCGGGGTTTGTTCGCAATCTGCCGGATGGTCGAGTCCACGTGGTGATCGAGGGACCTCTCAAGGAACTTCGTGGGTTGTCGACGGACATTGCCCAGAAGATGGAACACTACATCCGCAGCATGAAAACAAACGATCTGGACGCTACGGGGGAATTCGAGGGATTTGGTATTCGCTTTTAGCCACAAAAAACCCTACGCGGTGGGGATTTATGCGAACTGCTAAGCAGCGGTGGCCGTAAAAGCGATTTTCAGCTCATAGTCTTAAATGAATCAACTACGGTAGTAAATCGTCATGATGAGTTCGCTGTTTCTTTTGGGGACGACCGGGAATTGGGTGAACATATGGCTGACTCCGCTCTGGCTGCTGGGTGTCGGCACATTGTTTGGATTGGTGCTGTTGCTGCTGCTTTGGGGCTTGGCTCTGGCTTTGTCACGAGTCCCCCTGATTGG
>SLFV01000341.1 GCA_007124075.1 Roseimaritima sp. | reverse complement strand
CCCGGCGGGCTTCGCCTTCCCGGTGGGCCGGGATCCGTTCGGCGTCGGTCTGATCTTGGCGCTTTCGTGGCATGGCGTCCTCAGTGGTGATTTGTTACCGGATTCTAGTGTAGCCCTTGGCGGGCTGGGTCCATGCTTGACGTGTGGCGCCCACCGGGGACTGACTCTCCTTCGGTTTCGCGGAGACCGGTTCATGCGCAGATCTCGGGATCGCGGAAACTTACGCACTTCCGCTGCACTGGCTCACTCTGTGAGCTTCCGCCGGGTTTACGCTGTGGATGGTGGCGTACCAAGACAGGCCTTTGGATCACCTCCACAAACCGTCCAAATCGATCAAAAACAATCATTTAAATCGTGTTATGGTCGGATTCATAACGTTCGATAGGTGTGGGAGTCAGGGGGCGAGAAATATGAAAAGAAGCTTGAAAGGCACCCACGGGCGTTTTCCGGTTGCGATGGTGTTGGCGTTGCTGCTGGCGACCGGATGTGCGACGCAAACGCCACCGGTCACGCAGAAAGAGGCCCCGGGAAGCCTCGCCGCTCAAGAACAGGCGCAGCGGATGATCATGGCCGAACCGCCATCTGTGCCCACGTTGAAGCGGAAGATCGCTCTTGGCCGGATCACCAATGAGACGAGCTACGGGCAGTCGCTGCTCCGCGACAGCCAAGACGATCCCTTGGGCAAGCAAGTCACCGACCTTCTGAGCAAGGCACTCACGGAGTCGGGCGCCTATCTCGTTTTCGAACGCCCAGATATTTCGCGTGTTGAAGCTGAGAGCCGCCTGGCGGGCAGTGACCTCAACATCATCGGCGTTGACGCACTCATCATCGGCTCTCTATCTGAATTCGGGCGCAAGACGCTGGGAGAGTCGGGCTTCCTGTCTTCAAGCAAGCGGCAAGTCGCGTTTGCGAAGGTCGACCTCAGGGTGGTCGATACTTCCACGGCGCAGGTGCTTTTTGCCACCTCCGGTGCCGGAGAAGCCTCGACCGAGACCGCTTCCACGATGGGGTTCGGCTCGCGCGCGGGCTTCGACGGGACCTTGAACGACGCCGCGATTCGCCAAGCGGTCTCCGAGGCGGTGAGCCGATTGTCGGTCCAGATGAGCGCTCGCCCCTGGCAAACCGCGATTCTGCGGCTTGATGGTGAAAGGGTGTTCATCAGCGGAGGCAAGTCGCAGGGGATCGCCCCAGGCATGGAATTCTTGGTCCAGACGCGGGGTGAAGTCATCCGGTCCCCCCAGACTGGAGCGGACATCACCCTGCCTGGCCGACAAGTCGCCCGGATCCGTATAGACGCGAATTTTGGTGATACCGAATTGAACGAAGGATCGGTGGGTTCGATCGTTTCCGGCGCCCTTGCCAATTACGCGATCTATGATCTGGTGGTGCGTTTCGAGGGGGCCATCTAAATGAACAAGATCGTTGCTTCAGTAGGCGTTGCCCTGCTGATCCTATTTGTATCCGGTTGTGTGCAGATGCCCACCGAAAAACAGGGCGTGGTCGATCTCAGGCCACAGATTTCCTTCGCAGCCCCTGAGGTGCGACATGACGCTCGCGTATTTGTCGACAACGCGGAAGTGGGGCGTGTCGGCGAATTCATCGATGGTGTTGCCGCGTTACGGCTGCTTCCTGGAACGCATGTCGTCAAGGTGATTTCCGGAGAGACGGTTTTATTGGAAGAGCGTTTCTATGTGGCCGACGGCGTGTCCCGGTCATTCGTGTTGAGATGAGGAGCGTGGCTTGATGAACCCAGCATTGATTGGCGCATTGCTGCTTTCCGCCGGGCTGGTCGGCTGTGCGACTCCCAGCGCATACGATTGGGGCGGGTACGATCAGTTGCTGTACCTGAGCTATAAGGACCCCGCGACCAGCGACGCGATGTTGGTCGGCATCGAGACACATATCGGAGCACTTGAAGCTGCGGGCAGCCGCGTCGCGCCGGGGCTTTACGCGGAGTTGGGCACGCTCTATCTCGAGAGAGGCGAGCTCGATCGGGCGATCGAGTGGTACGCCAGGGAACGCGATGCCTGGCCCGAGAGCAAGTACCTGATGGAAGCCATGATTGCCAGTCTGGAGCGTCGCGGAATGGAACGAACGGAGGCCGTACAATGAAGCGCCTTGTCGCGTTGTTGGGCGTGTTCCTGCTGGTGGGGTGCGCCACGCCGAGAGAGCCGATGGACTTCACCGCATTTGAATCCGCCGCTCCACGCTCGATTCTGGTTGTGCCCACAGTCAATAACTCTTTGGATGTGGATGCCCCCAACTACCTGCTCACGACACTTCCCATGCCTCTGGCGGAAAAGGGGTATTACGTCTTCCCGGTAAACACGGTGAAAGTGGTTCTGGAGAATGAGGGTTTCTACGAGGGAGCGCAGGTGCACGAACAGCCTGCGGCGGTTCTGGCTCAGCAATTTGGCGCAGATGCTGTGCTGTTCGTCACCATCGACCGCTGGGACGCTCAATATCTTCTGATCTCGACCACGGTGACGGTGTCGTTCCAATATCGAATGGTGGCACGGGACGGCACGGAGATCTGGGCAGCCACCGAATCCATGAGCTACACGCCTAGCAGCAGTAGTTCGGGAAACGCGCTGGTTGATCTCATTGTGGCGGCGATCAATGCGGCTGCAACGAGGGCAGCTCCGAATTACCTGCCGCTAACGCGCCAGGCGAATCAGGAGGTTTTTGTTTCGGGACCCAGCGCGATCCCGGATGGACCTTATAAAGAGATGGGCGTCAATCCCTAATTACTGTTGGCAGAAATGCCCAAGTAGACGCCGTTAGGTCGGGCTTTTTTGGCGGGGACTATTTTGGTCAATCTAGGGGATACGATACGTTTTTAAGCTAAGTTTTAGGTGTGAACCTGAGGGGAAGCGGGAATGGTTCCATATGTTGTAATAGTAGTTGTTGCATTTATCGGGGCGTTCTTTTGGGGTGTTTTCGGATTTCTTTATGGTGCCTTTATTGGATTTCTTTCGGTGCTTCTGATTGGCTGGATAGTGGGAAAGATTCAAGGGGGTGGGTTGCCTCGTCGCGTACGGGAGGAAACGGTGACCGATTTTATGGCGGCACATCCGGATCTGATTCGGTCTGCGTATCCTGAATTGAGTGCGTATAAGGCAAAGGAAGAGGTAGCCAAGTTACTTGACGGGATGTTTCATCGAGCTAATTTAGATAATCCATCGATGGATGTGACTGATGCCGGAAGCCCTCAGGTGTTCGTGCCAAGCGCTACGAAACTAGCTGATGAGTTAGAGCCCCAAGCAGTGAAAGAGCTGGCTCACGGGCTTGTAGGGTTTGTTTTAATTCATCCGCGTTGGTACGGCGGCAATGGCCGGTAAGAGGGGGCCGGGCTGGGGAGAAGATCGTGGGGTATGATTTTACAGCATGGTCTCAGCGTTTGACGGAACGTCAGCGCCCAGCACACGCCTCGAAAACGTGACCTGTGCTTGGTCGAGGTCGACTTCGAGTCGTCATTGGCGGTCCTTTTTGATGGTGACCGCTCGATGACTACGAAGAGACGCTTCTCCCATGTGCCCCACCATCTACTGAAAAGAGGGAGCGACATTGCCGGACATTAGTGGTCGACCGGATG
>SLFV01000065.1 GCA_007124075.1 Roseimaritima sp. | reverse complement strand
GTAAGACTCCATTGCACGGGCGCTGCTTGGTTGAACCACCAAAACAATTTAGCCGTCTTGGCCGGCAGGATCGCTTGATAGAGCGTTTCGGCCTGCAGCAATCGATTCGATTGCTGCCAAAAACGAATTTCCCCGGTTTCCTGAAAGTACCAGCCGTTCCCGACAATGCCATGCCGAGACGGCGGGGCACCGGTCAGCATCGTGGCTTGAGACGTAGACGTCACGGCCGGCAGAGGGCTGCTCAGTGGCGTAGCGGCACCCCGCGAACGCAGGCGGGGTGCGTGTTCCAACAGCGCCGGAGTCAAGCCGACAACATCTAGAACCACGACTTTTTTCAAAGGGAATACCCTCTAACTTCAGTCTATTTTGGCAAGCGACCACGATTGACGATGGGGAGCGGTCCGGTTAACCCCTCGACCATGAAAGCGACCAAGTCGGCTTCCTCCTGCGGATTGAGGTCCAGCTTTTTCATTTTGTCGCTCAACCAAGGATTAGGGTGCCCACCTTTGGTGTACCACTGCACAACCTCCAGCAGCGTTTGCTGCGAACCGTCATGCATGAAAGGAGCAGTTTGGACAACATTCCGCAACGTCGGGGTCTTGAAAGCCCCCTTGTCCGCCTCTTTCTTAGTCACCTCGTAACGTCCAAGATCGGGCTCGTCCGCGGTCATCCCGACACCTAAATTATGGTACTGTTCGTCGGTGAAGTTTGCGCCCGCGTGGCAAGCCGTGCAGTTAGCCTTTCCGAAGAACAACTTCATACCGTTCTGTGCCGATTCGGTCATCGGATTCTTTTCAGTGGCCTTGACCAACGCTTCATATTCCGCAACCAGTTCCGGATCTTCCTCGCGCAGTTCGTCCAGATCTTCCAAGTCTTCCGCGTAGACCTGTCTGAATTTCAGCAACTGGTCGTAGTAGTCATAGGGCGCCGGACCGGTGACGATCGCACGTTCAAAGGATGCAATTGCTTTGCCCACGTTTTCGATCGTCACCCCATCGGAGAAGATGACCTCAAACTGACGCTTATACGCCGGGATTGATTCCAGCAGTCCAACGCAGGCATCGTGCTCGTTGCCCATTTCAATTGGGTTCGCGATCGGGCCAACCGCTTGTTCCTCCAGGGTGGCCGCCCGTCCATCCCAGAACTGTGCGGTGCTGAGGATGCGGTTATACGCGGTTGGAGAGTTGCGTCCACCGACCTGGCTACGAATGCCAACGCCAAATTGCGTATTCGCCGCGTAACCTTGATCGGGATCGTGACAACTGGCACAACTGACACTGCTGTCTGCGGACAAGCGCGTGTCAAAGTATAGTTGGCGTCCCAGTTCGATTTTGGCCAGTGTCAAGGGGTTGTCTTCGGGGACAAAAATATTGGCCTTCGCAGCACTTAATCCGAACGGCAGTTCGAAATCCAGAGGCTCCATCACCCGTTCGTTGGCCAACCACAATTCAACATCGGCGACGGTCAGGGGGCCGCTGCCTGGGATCCCTGCGACCAAGCGACTGTCGCCCAGCGTCACAGTCGCGGGTAGTTCCCCGATGTCAGCGGCCAGCGTGCAGTGGGGTGCGAGCACCTGAACACAAAGAAATACGCTCGAAAACACAGACAAAGCAAGCCAACGTGTGGGCATGGTGCGACTCCAGAAAATGTAAACAAAAACTTAGAAAGCACCGTTGATTGACATAACCGGCGAGCGGATTGACGGTGCAAATTCTGCAGGCTTGACGGAAGGAGGGTGTACGTTAACAACGGGACCTAACCGAACGCCCTTTCACCCATTCGGGCGGCCTTTTCGGTTCCGGTCAGTATAACAACAAAGTGAACCGTTTTTGCCACCCCTGGGAAGTAAATTTCATGATTGATTGCGAGATTCGAGACGCGCAGCATGCAGATCTTCCCGAGCTTTTAGAGATATTTAACGAGCAGATCCTCAATTCGGTCTACTCGTTCCGCATTAATCCTTTAACGCCAATCGAAGGGGAACGCTGGTATGTTTCCCACAGCGATCCGAGATACCCAATACTGGTGGCGCAGCCACGTCAACCTGCGACCGTAAACCGCACGGCCTTGGGTTGGGCATCGCTTTCCCCGTGGTCGGATTACGAGGCCTATTACCGAACCGCCGAGGTTTCGGTCTGGATTCGTCCAGAGCACCAACGTCAAGGCTTGGGGCACCAACTGATGGCCTCGCTGATCGCGCGCGCCCGGCACTGGGACTTTCGCGTCCTTCTGTCGCGTGTCGAAGCGAGCAATCGGGGGAGTCTGAGCCTGCATCAGCGTCTGGGCTTCCAGACGATTGGGACAATGCATCGGGTAGGTGAGAAGTTTGGACGATTGCTGGATGTGGTCATGCTGGAGTTGCAACTTTGAGCGAATGTCGAGCGTGTCCCGCACCACGGCGGCATCAGCTTCTATCGACCGGTTCCCGAATGAAATGACGTTTCCGCTGCGGCACTGCGTCGGCATCGCTGCCGTCCAAATGCTTCTGCGGCTGATCGTTCACCCGTGGTTCGGCTTGGTCGGTCGCTGCTTGAAAGCTTACGGGAGTCCCCTGACCAGTTTGTTGCCCTGCGGAAAGTTCCAGTTTCGGTCGTGAAGCCGGCCTGTCCGTAAAATTATCGGAGGTTTGCCATACCGGCGGGGCGGAAGCTGCCAGCTCTTGGTGCGTGGGCCAATGCTTGGTTCCGCTTGGATTGGGGGCAGTTTCGGCGTCTGGATGGCCAACCAGAGGGCCGTAACATCCGCCCGTCGGTGCGAACAACGGCGAGCCGATGGGGTGATTCGAAGCCTGGCTTGTTCGTGGGGGGTGCGACGGTTCGATGGCGGAATAGCGCGCAGACAGCGCAGGCGGAGTGGCTAACGGAACCGCGACCGAGCCGTAATCGACTGGCAGTTCCTGATGAAATGCTGTCGCGGGAATGGGTTCGGGGGAGGCACCAGCATCCGACCAAACGTTTTGGGGGAGCAACGATAGTTCTCGGATTGCCGAGACATCGGCGGATGAATCGTATCCCGGCTGCGCCGAATCAGATAAATCGGCGGCCCCCCGCTCGAATCCAGATTTCCGAAATGGTAACGCGGCCAGAATCCCAAGGACTAACAGCCCCAGACCATAAGCTAACGTACGCAAGGGAAGAACCTCTCAGGAGGTCGTGGCCGACAACAAGCCACGACGAAGGTTCTCTTCCATGAGCTGAAAAACCTAGCTTCCTACTGTATCATTAACAGATCGGTCTCCCTGGCAAGCGGTTTTGAGGAAACCGTCGTCACGGCGAATAATCGATTTCATTGACAAAACCGGGCCGCTGGTCGCCAGGTTGGATGATCTCGCCTTGCTTGCCGCCAGCATAGGCTGAAACACATCGCCGTCGTTCAGGTTAGAATCAACTGCTTGGCGACCAACCTAATTTCCCGATCATTGCCTTGTCATCCGACGTCCAAAGGGAGGATCCAAACATGCGATTGTTTCGAGCTGCTAGAAAATCTGGGGCCTTGCTGGGCATCATCGTCGTCGTGACCGCGAATGCTGGGGCTTCTGCTTATGCCCAACGGCAAGGGGCAGGGCAAGGTTCGCAGAAACCACAAACGATCAAGCCGCCGGCACTGCCCAACGACACG
>SLFV01000446.1 GCA_007124075.1 Roseimaritima sp. | reverse complement strand
TGAGGTGAGCTTCTAAACTGTAGCATCCGCCATGCGGTGCCGCCTGGTCTTTTCGGTTTTGTCTTTCGTTCCCGCTACGGGCACGGGTTCTGGAGTCCTATTAGTAACTGATTGATTCAACATGAGTTCACGGAAAAGGCCTTCGGGTCGAACGCGTACGGCTCAAAAGCGAAGAAGTTTACTCGAAACCCTTGAAGCTCGACGACTGTTGGCGGCAGATGTTGGGGCTTCCAGCTTGGCTTGGGAGCCGACGGCTGGTTTTTTTTCTGCGTTACAGGCTGAGGGTGAAGGGCAACCCGCGTCCGAGGCTCCGGTACAACGGGGCGCTAACGTTGCCAGCAATTTTGCGGTGGGGCTGCGGCAAACCGTTCATCAAATCTCGCGGCTGATCGAGTCGATGGAATCGCTGCCGGAACTGGTCACGGAAATTCCGTATCTGGGCGGCCTGTTGTCGCAAGAGGTCGGCGGCGCGACGATTATCGACACCGCTTCGATTCAATCGTTATTCGAGCTGGCCGATCGGTTCGAGGCCGACGTCGCTCAGCCACTGGATGCATTTCTGCAAGCCAACCCGAACGCGTCCGTTTCGCAATTGACAGCGGCGTTTGATTTTCTGCGGCCCTTGGTAGGTCCATTTCCTCAGGGTCAGCAGGGAATCCGGTTGGACTTTGACCTGCAGCGTCAAGCGTCCAGTTCGCTCGCCGCATTGTTCCAGCCGATCATGTCATCTTCCGTAACCAACCTAATTGAGCCGATTCTCGGCGACACCTTGGCATCGCAGTTGCCGGTCCAGATTGGGTTGAATGATTTTTCCATGGAGATCATTCGCGATGCATCCAGTGAAATGAGCTTCTCGTTGCCCAGCTTTGCGTTCGAGTTGGGCTTGGGCAATGTCACCGGCCTGGACTTTGCAGCCAATGTTGGTTTTCTTGCCGGGCAAGTCTCCAATGCGTCGGTGGAGTTGGATGTTCGGTTGGACTTGGCCCCGCAGCCGACGTTTTGGGGTGGCAATCACATTCCGCTCGAGTCGTTCGCCGCGCTGTCCACGTTCGAGATCGGTCGCGGTTTCCGGCCTCAGTTCAACGGCCGAGGGCTGCAAGCCGAACTGCCCTTTGCGTTCACCTTGCCGGGCGTGGATTTGGACCAGATCCTGCCAGTTTTCACGTTGGATGTCCTGGATGTGTGGAACACCCGGGCGCCCCGCTTTGAGCTGCAGATTCCCGATGGGTTGCCCTTTTCAGCCGAAGCGCTGCTGGGATTCCATTCGATCAACTCGACCGACATGCTTGGCGCGCTGGTGCAATTGGGCAATGTCTTGGCGGGCTGGGAGCAAGGTCCACTATTGGATTTCCCTGTCCCGTTGGGTAACGGGTTGGCCCTGGGGGATGCGGCGGGAATCGCCGAAAGTTACGCCAGCGCCGTCTTGCAATTCTTGACCGATGGTGACGGATTGCCAAGCTTTGATTCGGTCCAAGAACTGATCGAACTGATCCCTGCGGCGAACCAGTTGGCTGGCAGCGATGCATTGAGCTATGACCCGGAGACTTTGTTGTTGAGTCTCTCGTTGGGGTTCCTTCGCAATCCGGCACCGCTGAACAGTTTGGCCGATCTTGGGGTCTTGGCGGGCCAATCCGACACGCCGCTTGCCGCGATCCAAATGGTGCGTGATGGTGACGAAGATCAAAACACGTTGACGGTGACCCGCAACGCGTCGTTGGGTTTGCAATTGCAGATCGATCTGTCGGGACAAACACCGCCGCCCGAATGGGTGAACGTCAGCGAAACGACGCCCGATGGATTGCCGGGGCAGGAACCGCACCTGCGCGGTTGGATGCCGATGGCGACAATTTTGGAGCGATACGGATTACTACACTTGGCTGGTTTACCGCAATCGCTTGCGGTCACGCTGAGTGATGGACGCAACGTGACGTTCCCGATGGGGACGGCGGACAAGTTCACGTCGCTGGAGCAGTGGGTCGAGCGGGGCAGAATCTTTGACAATGGCACCTTGGTGGCCGAGTTTGGATTTCAGGGCGAATACCTATCCCCGATCTCGGATCCCGGTCGGTTTGATTTCTCCGACGTTATTTTTATCCGTGATCACACCACCGGACCAAACACGCTGACGGCGCAGTTCGACGAGTCGGATCCCTTTTGGGGGCGTCTATTCGCCAGCACCACACCGAACGACAACGCGGACAATGCGATCGTTAGTCGGCCGCTGGTTCGCGCCGGAGCTTTGCTTGATAGCGAATCTCTTTTGCAAAACGTCTTCCCGGTAGGCACCACCAGGTTGAGCGTCGCTAGCGATCCGATCGTGATCACCTTTCGCGATGGGACCAGCACCACAATCAATTTTGGTCCGCTGGCCGGTAAATCCCTGCAGGACTTTCGCGACGCATTCCAGAGCGATCGTTTGCAAGTGCAGACGCGGTCCAATGGGTTGGTGTTCACCGATTTAACGACTGCCCAACCGGGTGGCGAGTTCACGATGGCTTGGAACGGTTCGGGCGGTTCGCGTTTGTTGGGCCGTTTTGTGCCGATCGCAGGCGAATCCTCCACACGCTACGGGGACTCGCCAGATATTTTGATCAAGACCGATGTGGTTCCCCAGTTGTCATACGACGAGGCCCCACCGGTCGATTTCACTACCACCCTGGGCCGACTGTTTCGCGGGACCACCTACGAAGCGTTGTTCGGTACCGAGTCCACCGCGACGGTCAGTCTCCGCGACGGCAGCGATGTGCTGCTTTCCTCGGGAGTGCTGACGCCCGAGACGACGATCGGCGAGTTTCTCGGTTCCTTGACGATCAGCGAAGGCAACGACTTGCTGTTGGTCGCGACGTTGCCCGAGATGAGCGATCGCCCTCGGTTGATCGATCAATCGACGCCGGATGGGCTGTCGCAACTGGAATTGATCGACACCACCCTTGGCACAGGCATCTATCAAGTCTTCTTTGGCGACCTGATCACCGGCACACGAGCGGATGAGGACCAGGATGGTCGTTTGTACGGGAATTCGTTGTCGAATCTTCCCGGCGTCCAGCTTGAACCCATCGTTGCACCGGAGATCCTCGTGCAACCCGACGCCCCCGTGCCCGCTTGGACTCGGATCAGCACGCTGGTCGAGCGATTTGGGGGCAATCCGAACCAGCCCCAAGTTGCCACCGCCTTGCTCCGCAATGGCACGGAGATCGAACTGCGAGTCGACGATCCGTACGCGAGCACGCTACGAGACTTGGCCAACGAGACAGCTTTCTACACGGCAGATGACCTGATCGCCGAGCTTCGTTTAGACGAAGGCGGTTTGACGTTGGTCGATTACACCGTGGGGGCGCAACCACTGCGTCTGCAAAGCGGCAACAGTTTTTGGTTCCGGGTCCTGCAGGCTTCCGCTGATGCGAGCGGACCCGATCGTTTGGGGCCGAATCGCTTGACGCAAAGTCTGTTGGATTTCCCTGATTCGGTCGACATGCGGGATATCCTCGCCAGTGAGAGCCCCTTTCGTGACCCTGGATTGTTCGGTGCGAGCCTACAGATTGTGTTGCCTGGTCGTAGCGCATCCAAAACCGTTACCGCTTTTGATCTCTCGGAAACTCGTCTGGAGTCGATTCTCGA
>SLFV01000131.1 GCA_007124075.1 Roseimaritima sp. | reverse complement strand
GCAATGCGCCAATAACCTGAAGCAGATCGGGTTGGCGCTTCATAACTACCATGACACGCTACAAAGCTTTCCATCGGCGTTTGTCAGCAACAGCAACCACCCGAATGCCTTTCCGGACACACTGGACGGGCCAAACGGCTGGGCCTGGAGCGCATTGGTCCTGCCGTTCATCGAAAGCAACGCTCTGCATGATGGCCTGGACTTCAACCTCCCCTGCTGGGCCCCACAAAACTCGGGCCTTGTGACCACGAAGTTACCCTTTTACCTCTGCCCTTCGGCAACGCAAAGTGATTCTGAAGTCTTGATTCGGGACGAGTCGCGTGCGGTCATGGCGACCTTCGGACGTAGTACTTACGTAGGAAATGCGGGGCACGAGGACCCTTGGGATTACCCGATTGCTGACTGGCGCCAGTTGCCTGGGGTCAACGGGCCGATGATTCGTAATGGTCGCGTTCGGTTTCGCGATGTCACGGATGGTTTGTCGCACACGGTTTTCATTGGCGAACATCATCCCAGCCTAAGTGACAAGACATGGGTGGGTGTCATTCCGGGCAGCGAGGTTTGCGCGAACAACCCGACGAGGTTTCCGTTTACCGATTGTGAAGATGCAGCGACTTATTTACTAACCCACAGTGGCCCTGCAGCCAACGAGGGTTTTGTGATTCACCCCCCCAATTCACCCGAAGCACATGTTTGTCAAATGTGGTCCGATCATCCTGGTGGTTGCAATATCGCACTAGGAGATGGCAGTGTGCGGTTCATTAGCGAGTTCATTAATCAAGAAATCTGGGCGGCGCTGTGCAGCATGAACGGAGGCGAGACGGTTGGTGAATACTAGTGAACCTTTTCGAAGAACGGCCATTGCTCAATTGCATCGTAGCCTGACGCTGGTGGTGACCTGCGGGTTGCTGGTCGCGGCGGGCTGCGAATCCATGCCCCCAGCCAGTGGTCCGGAAACTATTCAGGTGCTGGCCGCGTTGAGAACCGCTTTGTCAATTGAAAGCCCCGATCGTTTGCAGGAAGTTGCTGCCAGGATCGAGCGTTTGTACGATGCGGAGCAGATAACGCTTAAGGAGTATCAGGTGATGCAGGGTATCATTGACACCGCACGGGGGGGTGACTGGGAGTCTGCGCTGCAACATTGCAGCCGGTTCCAAAAAGCGCAAATCCGTTGAGAACCGGTGTGTCCCCATCAGCCCCCAGGCGTTCTTGGGTGGGACCGGGGACCGAAAGTAGCAACAGCTTCCATTGCGGATGATCCCCTAATAGGTTATCACCTGAGGATCGTGCCCCGCACGAACCGGCTTTGTCTGCGGCGAGACGAATCCGGGCATCGACAACATTAGTTAGTTAGGAGAGAGATACTGCAGATGGATGCCCAGTGGTACACCCGACGAGCGGATATTGGCAAACGGTTGGTCCAACTTCGAGACAGTCTTTGACTACTCCGCTAAACGACAGCAGGTTGAAAACATCGAAAACCAGATGTCCCACGCGGACTTCTGGGACGATAGCGACAATGCCCAGGCCACCGTTCTGAAGTTGAAAACGCTGAAGGGCATCCTAGACCCGTTGACCGATCTGATCCACGCCAACAGCGACCTGGATGCATTGCTGGAGATGGGAGAGGATGACGCGGAGATCGCAGAGGAAGTTCAGAACGAGATCGAACGGTTGCAATCGGTATTGGAATCGCTGGAACTAAAGGCTTTGTTGAATGGTCCCAATGACCAAGCCAGCGCCATCCTAACCGTCAACGCTCGTGACGGAGGAACCGATGCCAACGACTGGGCCGAAATGATGCTGCGGATGTATTCTGCCTGGGCTGGTCGCTTTGGATTCCAAGTCGATTTGCTGGACCGACATGACAACGAAGAGGCGGGGATCAATCAAGCCACCATTGCGGTGCGTGGCCCGATGGCATATGGATTTTTAAAGGGTGAAGAAGGAATCCACCGCTTAGTCCGGATCAGTCCATTCAACAGCGAGGGCAAGCGACAGACCAGTTTTGCCGCAGTCGATGTTTCTCCCGAGGTGGATGACTCGGTGGAAATCGAAATTCTGGACAAAGACATTCGGGAAGACCGCTACCGTGCCTCGGGGGCTGGCGGACAGCACGTCAACAAGACCGATAGCGCGATTCGCCTAACGCATCTGCCTACCAACACCGTCGTGCAGTGCCAAAGCGAACGCAGCCAGCATCAAAATCGGGCGACGGCTTGGAAAATGCTGCGCAGTAAATTGGCCCGCATGGAAGAAGCCAAACGGGAAGCGGAACAAGCGAGCAAGTATGCCGCAAAGGCGATAACGGGGTTTGGTTCCCAGATTCGCAACTATTTCTTGCACCCCGATCAACGCGTCAAAGACGCTCGCACGGGACATTCCGTTGGCAGCTTTCACGCCGTCTTGGATGGCAGCGAACTGCAGGGGTTCCTGGATGCATTTTTGCGGTGGCGAGCCAGCGAGATGGCGGAAAATTAGACAACTTGCCAAGCGTAACGCAGTCACGGAGAGTTGACTGATTGGCAGCCGTTTTTCCTTCATTCAGGCCGATAGCCTTTGCAGGTGAAGGCCTGCGGGCGGATTGTCGTGTCTACAGCCGCTACCTTTTGCGCTGATTATTGACCGGCCGACGAAGTCGTCGTCGATGGAAGCGTAGGCGGCACCATGTTTTCCATTCTCTGGCGAGAGATCTGCGTCGCCATCGTTCCCGCAGATGTGGCTGGGTTGATGTCGGTGATAAACACCTGCGGCGCGTTGCCAGGAATATAAATGTGCGCCAAAGCCGTGCGCACCGACTCAACACGAGCCTCGGTTTCCGCCTCGCTGTTGCCGCGCAGAACATGCACAACCCGCCGGTCCACGGGTGCTTCGATTGCAATCCAGCGGAGGCGATCACGGCCCGCAGCGGTCAAGGCACCGTCGCCGGAGCGAAACAGTTCGTGGCCGATCGTATTGTGCAGCAACCACCCCTTCTGCTTCATCACCTCAAACGGTGCCCGCGTCTGTGCCGCGGCCGCCTCGGAAAACGGTTGCGGCCAGACGTTATTTCGGTGGTAGGTCAGCTTGAAATCACGCTTGGTCGATTCCCACCAATCCCAAGCCATCGCCTGTCCCGCCATGGCCGAGCCAAGTATCAGGTTGCAAGTCAGCATGAAAGCAAGCTTCCTCACGTTGCTCCGTTGATCCGTCACAGCCGCTTTCCTAACAAGATCGATGAAAAAAAATGGTAGTGTAGGCTTTCGCTCTGCAAAACGTGCCTGCCCGCCCATCTGAAGGAATCGGCCTGAATAAGTCGCATCTTTGCTGAACCGCACATGGCAGGGATAGATTCGCCAAACGCTACAGTTTGCCATAGTCAAAAAGTGATTGAACGCCGTAGAATGTGTTTGACCAAAATCGTCCGTTTTACTCCGGTCGGCGACTTATGCTTCTTAACTTTCCGCATTGAAATGCTGCGATGGCGAAGGCCAAGCCTCAACACCCGCTCGCTCGCCAATACCGCATACTCTCGCATCGTGCCGCACGGTTGACCCGTTGGGTATGCGGGGTTGGGGATTCACCTCACCGACTGGCATTGGGGGTGGCGATTGGGATTTTCTTCACGATGCTTCCCATGATTGGTCTACAGTCGCTGTTCGTTTTAGTGTTTGCCTGGCTGCTCAGGGCAAACAAGACGATTGGCTTGCCTTTGGTATGGATCTCCAACCCCGCTACGATCGTTCCCATTTACTATCCTTGTTATCGTCTGGGCGTCTGGATCACGGGAGCCGAACCTGTCAGCTTGCTGTGGTGGAAGAAACTCGCCAGCCCCCCAGCTGAGCAATCTGCGATGCGTTTTTACTGGGAGTCGCTCTCCCAGATCTCGGTGCCACTGGCGGTTGGTTGCACGATTGTGGCGGTGATCGCTGCCGTGATCAGCTACGTGGGGTCACGTTGGCTGATTGTTCGCTTACGACTGGCCACCGCAGGACGACGCGCCGCAAGGCGACGACAACGAGAAAACGAAGCCATTCAAAAAATGCTGGAGCAATCCGTACGTGTTGCTCAAATCCCAACCCCCGAACGCGCAACCGACGCGAAGAACGGCTAAACTGGAGGGTTTACCGTCTGAATTCTGTTTGCACAACGACTGGAACGACTATCATGCCCGCATCGCGACGAGATTTTCTGAAGACTTCCGCCCAAACCGCTGCCGTTAGTACCTTGGCCACTGGAATTGCCAACCGGGTCCATGCGGCTCAGGACAGCACCTTGCAACTTGCATTAGTAGGTTGCGGTGGACGTGGCACTGGGGCAGCGTTGGACGCGTTATCGGTCGACGATGGGCCGCTGAAATTGGTTGCGATGGCGGATGTCTTCGACGGAAATTTAAGAAACAAGCACGCCGCGTTGCAGGGACACAAGGGAGTTGGCGCGCGCGTGGATGTGCCCGAAGAGCGTCGTTTCAAGGGATTCGATGCCTACAAGCAGGCAATGGACTGTTTGCGCCCAGGTGACATCGTGATCTTGGCAACGCCTCCTGCTTTCCGCTGGGTTCATTTTTCCTACGCGATTGAAAAAGGCCTGAACGTGTTTATGGAAAAACCGATCACGGTCGATGCTCCCACATGCAAGCGAATGCTGGACCTGAATGCAAAAGCACTGGAGAAGAATCTAAAGGTAGGCGTGGGGCTGATGTGCCGTCACTGCAAGGCACGTCAGGAGTTATTTGATCGCATCCAGGATGGACAGATAGGCGAATTGCACCTGTTGCGAGCCTACCGCATGGCGGGACCCACCGCGTCGGCCGCAGTGTTGCCTAAACCGGACGACATCAATGAATTGATGTACCAAATCAAAAATTTTCACGGGTTCTTATGGCTTAGTGGTGGCGCGGTCAGTGACTTTTTGATCCACAACATCGACGAAGCCTGCTGGATGAAGAATGCGTGGCCGGTAAGGGTGCAGGCGTCCGGTGGTCGACATTATCGCGGCAACCACATTGACCAAAACTTTGATTCCTACAGCATGGAATACACCTTCGCTGATGGTGCAAAACTATTGGTCAACGGACGCACGATCCCAGGTTGCTACCAAGAATTCGCCAGCTACGCGCACGGCAGCAAGGGAAGCGCCGTGATTTCGGCCGCCGGCCACACCCCGGCAAAAGTTCGCACATTCTCAACCCAGTTGATGACCAACGAGCATCAGACCTGGGAGTTTCCACAACCCGAACCGAATCCGTATCGGCTTGAATGGTCTGATCTAATCTCCGCAGTCCGCAACGACCTGCCTTACAACGAAGTCGAACGTGGAGTGATGGCCAGTGCGGTTACATCCATGGGCCGGATGGCCGCTCACACCGGGCAAGAAATAACGTTGGAACATTTCCTTGAACACGATCACGAGTTTGCACCGGGAGTCGACCAATTAACGCTTGACGGCCCCGCGCCACTGCAAGCCAATCCCGAAGGGAAGTATCCGGTGCCGATGCCCGGCCTTGTGAAAAAAGTGGAATATCTGTCGTGATCCCGCGGGATGGCCGATGCGACGCTCGCCGCGGTGGGGTGTGATATGCCGTCCTATTTCGACAAAGCCGATAATTTTCCCAGCAGTTGATTGGTTTCGTCCAATTGCGAAACCAACTGCTGCAGACTGTTCCGCTCCTGCTGGACCACCGCCTGCGGCGCACGGGCGACAAATTGGGGATTTTCTAGTTTTGCTTGCTTCCCGCTGATCTGTTTTTTCAGCTTCTCCATCAGCGTGGCCAACCGCTGCCGTTCCGCCTCGACGTCAATAAACTTTTCCAAATCCAGATAGACATCGACATCAAAAGCAGGCAGGTTGACCTGGACTCCCGTAGCAAACGGCTGAGAATCGCCCCACTGAATCGCCTTGGCGCGTGCCAACGCGAGAAAATAACCCTCCATCGGTTGCAGTAGTTCCGTCACCGTTTGCGAGCAGCGGACCGCAAAGCAAACCTCCTCCTTTGGGGCGATGTTCTGGCGACTGCGAATTTCTCGTATCGCACCCAAAACCGCTTGAAACTGCGAAAACTGGTCCTCGATCCGCGGATCCAGTTGCGACAAGTCCGCTGGTGGCCAAGCGGCCAACATCACAAACTGCGCCGCAGGTTCAGCCTGCTCGCCAATTCCACGCAACGGAGCGACCGCACCCAGATGCTGCCAAATTGCTTCGGTCACAAACGGAACAAACGGGTGCAGCAGACGCAACAACTGATCCAGAACATGCGCCAGAACGTTTTGCACCTTGCTCCTCTGTTGGGGATCATTGAGACGCGGTTTGGCGATTTCAATGTAAAAGCTGCAGTAGTCCTCCCACGCAAAATCGTACAGCAGACGTGCGGCTTCGGCAAAATGAAAACGCTGCAAATTATCGCTGGCATCGCGGGTTACCGTGGCCAGCCGGCTTAGCAGCCAACGGTCCTCGACGTTTAACCGCTGGATTTCCAGCGTCTGCTGCTGGAAACCAGACAGGTGCATCAAAACGAAACGCGATGCATTCCACAACTTGTTGACAAAATTACGTGCAATCTCGAAACGTTCACTGATCATCGCACCGCGGACCAAGTCAAGGTCCGCCTGGCTTTCGGCCCACTGGGTTGAGAATTCCTGTTTACACGCAGTACACTTGATTCTGGGTAAAGATCGATTTTTGGGAGTCTGATCAATCAGCTTCCCACAATGCGGGCATTCATACTGGACCGGCAGGCGAACGTCCTGGGTTTCGGTCGCAAGGCGGGCCAATCCGAAACGCAACGCGTCGGGTCCGAATTTGTCAATAATTTCCGACGGGTCGACTCCGTTTCCCTTACTCTTACTCATTCTTTCCCCATTGCCGTCTAGAATCGCGGGATGAATATAGACTTCGCGGAACGGCACCTGCCCCAAATTATTCAGCCCCATCAGCACCATCCTGGCTACCCACAGCGAGATAATGTCGCGCGACGTCATTAGCGTGCTAGTGGGATAAAAATAGTTCAGCTCTTCTGTTTTCCCAGGCCACCCTAAAGTGCTGTGGGGCCATAAAGCCGACGAAAACCAGGTATCCAAGACGTCAGGATCTTGCACCAAACCTAGTTTCTGCAGCTCCTGCTCCCAGCCCTCGTTGGCCTCTCGCAAGCAGACGAAAACCTGATCCTTATCAACTTGGTAGCAAATCGCCTCCGAGGCGGCCGCGACAAATCTTTTTAGTTGGCTAAGCCATGCCTCCGCCTGGGAGCCCGTCGGCAATTCGGCTGACCAGATCGGAATCCGGTGCCCCCACCAAAGCTGCCGACTGACCGGCCAATCGCGTTTTTCGCTCAACCAATCAAGGTAACCTTTGCCGTACCTCGGCGGCGTAATCTGGACCTCTCCGCTGGTGACCGCGTCCATCGCCGATTGAGCCAGTTTGTCCATTTTCACAAACCACTGATCGGCCAAATATGGTTCGATCGGCATTTTGCTGCGGTCACTATGTGGCAGTTCAATATCGCGATCTTCCACCTCGCCCAGCAACCCAATTCCCTTCAAGTCCGCGACGACCTGCTTGCGAGCGGCCGAGATGGACAATCCGGCATATTGCCCGGCGGCTTCGTTCAGCGTCCCATCGGGATTCAAAATGTTGATCATTGGCAGTTGCTGGCGCAAACCTACCTCGTAGTCATTGGGATCATGTGCGGGGGTGATTTTGACACAGCCCGTCCCCATCTCAGGCTTTGCCCAATGATCAACCACTAGCGGTATTGGCCGATTCAGCAAGGGCAGCATCAACTTTCGACCCTGGGCGGCCATCTGTCGCAACAGCTCCAACTGTGGCAGCATCTCCCGCTGACGCTGACGAACGTCGTCCAACTGATCTTGCAGGGCTCGCCGATCTTTCGCGGCCACCGTTTGCAGGCGTTCGACCAGTTCCTGCTCAAGCCCCGCGAACGCGCCGGCGGGGTCTGGGTGGACGGCGACCGCAGTATCTCCCAGCAGTGTTTCTGGACGAGTCGTGGCAATTTCCAAAGTTAACGGTTCGCCCGGCTGCGGATCGATGACCCGATAACGAATGTGGTAGAAGTGACCTCTGACCGTCTCGTTGAAAACTTCATCATCACTGACCGCGGTCTGCAAAAAAGTATCCCAATTGACCAATCGCTTGCCACGGTAGATCAAACGCTTGCGAAACAGGTCAAAAAAGGTCACGCGCACAGCCTCGGCACACTGCGAGTCCAATGTGAACCGAGTCCTCCGCCAATCGCAACTACAGCCCATCCGTTTGAGTTGTCGCAAAATACGGGCTTCGTATTGGTCTTTCCATTGCCAAATTCGCTGCACCAAAGCCTCACGTCCCAGATCGTGCCGTGTTTTGTTCTCGTCTTCCTTTAATCGCCGCTCAACGACCGCCTGGGTCGCGATCCCGGCGTGATCGGTCCCCGGCATCCACAGAGTCGCGTAACCCTGCATCCGCTTGAAGCGGATGATGATGTCTTGCAGCGTATTGTTCAGGCCATGTCCCAGATGCAATGCCCCAGTAACGTTGGGGGGGGGGATAACGATCGTATACGGCTGTTTGTGCGGGTCGACTTCGGCGTCGAAGCAGCCTGCTTGCTCCCAATTGACATAGATTTGCTCCGCCGCAGCGAAGTCAAATCGGTTGGGTATTGCTTCCGCGATCTTTTCAGGCGTGGTTGTCATGCTGTGCCTTTGCTATGAATCCCGACGAATAAGTGAGGGCGTGTGATGTGATCCATCGAAGCCAACAGAAGAATACTAAATCCCCAGCCACCGCATTGCCCGATCAGACTTTCCCGCTCGCCGGTGGCCGACACTACCTAAGAAACCGAAGCGACATTGTCGGAAGTCGACGTTGCCGTGGGCTGTACCGTCGCAGCGCGATTCTGATGCAGGCGATACTCAATCGCATCGACAAGCGCCTGCCAACTGGCTTCGATAATGTTTTCGCTCACCCCAATCGTTCCCCACGTTTCGTGCTGATCCCCACTTTCGATGTTGACACGAATGTGCGCCGCCGTGCCGCCGCCACTGTCGACGACTCTGACTTTGTAATCCAACAACCGCATCTGCGACAATTCGGGATACTGTTCTGAAAGCGCCTTGCGTAACGCTGCATCAAGTGCATTGATTGGGCCGTGCCCCTCAGCGGCCTCGAAACACAATCGATCCCCAACGCGGACTTTGACGATCGCTTCGGCAAAACAGGTTCGCCGCGCAGCGTCGCGATCTCCCGCCACGGTGCGATACTTGATCGTTTCAAAGTGCGGTTGGAACGTCCCCGCGATCCGCTTAACCAACAAATCAAACGACGCTCCCGCCGATTCAAACTGGTAGCCTTGATTCTCCAACCGGACAACCTGGGCCAAAATCTGATTCATTAGCTCCTTGTTGTCGCCCAACTGCGCCTTTGCGGTCACTGCGGCAATATTGCTCCGCCCGCTCAACTCGCTGACCAAAATTCGGCGTTCGTTGCCAACCTTCGCCGGTGAAATGTGTTCATAAGTCTGCGACGCTTTGTTGATCGCGTGGACATGCATGCCGCCTTTGTGAGCAAACGCGCTTTGACCAACAAAGGGCTGAGTGTTGCGCCACTGCAGGTTGGCGGTTTCGTAAACATAACGGCTTAGTTCCGTCAGTTGTGTCAGCGGACGTCCCCCCAGGACCTGATAGCCCGACTTTTTCAAGGCCAGGTTGGCCATGACGCAGACGAGGTCCGCGTTTCCGCACCGCTCTCCGATTCCGTTAATCGTCCCCTGCACCTGCCCGGCACCCGCACCGATCGCCGCCAAGCTATTGGCGGTCGCCAGATCACTATCATTGTGGCAATGGATCCCAAGAGTCCCCCCCCAGGAGGCAAAATGGTTGCGAACCTGAGAAACGATCTGCTGAATCTCCTCGGGCAAAGTCCCGCCATTGGTATCGCACAGCACCAGCCAACCCGCCCCGGCATCAATCGCAGCCGTGATTGTCTGCAACGCGTATCGCGAGTTGGCTTTCCAACCGTCAAAAAAATGTTCGGCGTCGTACATGACTTCCGCATGTCGCCGCAGAAAAGCGGTGCTTTCGCCGATCATATCGACGTTTTCCTGCAGTGACACCCCAAGTACCTCGGTTGCATGGTAGTCCCAAGTCTTCCCCACCAACGTGCAAACTGGAGTGGCGGCTTTGACCAACGCTAGCATCCCCGGATCGTCCTCTGCCTTCACGCCGCGGCGTCGGGTCATCCCAAACGCGCAGACCTTGCTATTACCCAGACTGCGTTTACCGACCTGAGCAAAAAAAGCGACATCTTTTTCATTCGATAACGGGTAGCCCCCTTCGATGAAGTCAATCCCGATCTCCGCCAACCGCTCGGCAATATTCAGCTTGTCCGTCAGCGATAGACTAACCCCTTCGCCCTGCGTGCCGTCACGCAAAGTTGTATCGTAGATTTCAATTGCTCGCATCTTGGCGTTCACTTGCGGGTGATGTTGCCCCGTCTCTCCGAAATGGGCGAGACTCGAGGCGGAACAGGATAACAAAAAACCCCCGTTAGCATGCAGCCACGGGGGTTTGCGAATTACTGATTTGTTGCCTCTGATCGATCGTGCAATGCCTGCTCAGATGATTCGCTTCCACCAATGGCCGCCCTTGGCGACCATCATAATGATCTTCGATGAAAAAATTGAAGCGTGTTTCATCTGCCTGCACAAACCAACCAGGAATCGCCGTACCAGATGATGGTGATCAAAGGGGACAACGCTGTCAACCGCAAATGACTTGAACGGAAATCGACTTTTGCTCGCGGCTTGAACAAAATCACCACCGCCCCAATGCTGACCGGAAAGGCGCATACACCAAAACAGTGTGCCGTTTGCCTGACAAGCGAACAGATCAGTGAGCCCCCAGAACGGCAAGGAACCCGCCCGCTGACCGCTAAGTTGGCATTTCGCCTACTGGTTCAAGGCCAAGGCCTGCTTAGCAATCGGCCCCAAAATTTGCTCTTGCTGCGACGTTAACTCACCCAGCAAAGGTAACATCGGTCCTGTTGCTGCGATTCCTGCCAAGTCGACGGCACGATGCAGGACCCGGATCGGATTAATACCATTGCGCTGATCTTCCAACGGTTCGAAGCTTTGACGAATTTTTTCAGCAGTCTCAAAATCCCCTGCCTGAATCGCGTGCAGCATCCGCATGCTGGGTTTGGGAGCAACGCAGACACAGCCGCTGGTAAAGCTGCAAATGCCAAAGTCCCTCATGTGAACGATCGCCGGCTGCTCACCGATACCGCTGACCACACGTTCGGCGGGAATCACATCCAGCAATTCACGTAAGTAGTCATCATCGGTGGGATCCTCTCGAACAACCGCATACTTGATCCAAGATACAATTCCCTCGTCGACCAGCGAAGCAACACTGGCGGGGGGTAGCCAGCGATCAAACTTCAGGTAGATGACAAGCGGCTTTTGTAGTGCCGCCGCAGCGTGCCGGATACCCGTAACGATGCCATCGGTATCGGCAATGTCACGTGCTGGCAGGACCATCACGGTTGGGAAATCAAAATCGCGGAGAACCTCGACTTGCTCCATCATCAGGCCATACGCGGGCCCAATCGAGGGCACGACCGCAGTCGTGGGCTGCACCAATTCAGCAAGAAGTTGGCAAGTCTGAGCGTACTCGGATGGCCGGATGTGATAAAAAACGGCGTTGCCACCGTACAGCAAAAGATTGACTCCGCCAGCTTCTAAATGGCTGATAATTCTCTGGTTCTGTTCACGACAGACACGCAGATCACCATCACGGGCCAGCGGGGGAACGGCGAAAACACTTTCAGCAAGCCTAGCCGGGGTCTGAGGTGAGGTGTCCATCGAAGCAATATCTTTCAGCTCAAGAGCAAACAAAACCAGTTAAACAATGTGACCGAAGCACGAATGACGTTGCTTAGCAACTCCCAATCAATAACTGAAGGATTCACGACAGAACTATACCCCAGCCCGGGCCTGCTGAAAATCCCGTCGGCTAGCGATTCCATCTGATAATACCGGACTGAAGGCCAAATAACACGAGTCAAGACCACCAACTGAAATCCCAATTGATACACCACGCGATGGCTGCCCCTAACATCTGGCACCTGACGTATACAACAAAAAACCAGGGCAGTCGACTTGAGAGACTGACCTGGTTCTTAATGAGGCCCTAACGCTGGCAAGATCCGCTGCCTTAGCGAAACTTAGCGACCGCTGAGCATTGCCATCGTGTGACTAGGGAGTTGTACCGCGATCCCATCAACGTACTGAGCATCGGCTTGACTTAAGCGACGTATCGGCACGGTACATGTCCGTCCGTTGTCTTTCTCCAGTCGCACAACCTGAGCCTCCTGGTTGATTTCGATCAAACGACCGGTGACTGAGAATCCGCCAGTATTGTCGACCCAAACACGTTTTTCGGTAACGTCCAAGGGATGCACCGTCGTTGAGACCGGTACGTTCACTTCCACGCTCGGCAACACACCGAAGATATCATCCAAATCGTCGGCGTCGGTTGCATTGAACAAATCGGAGGCATCCGATGATTCCTGCGGGTCGGCAGGGGAGTCGAAAATATCCGCACCATCGCCAGCACCACCAAAGATGTCGTCTGCCGCAGGAGCAGGTGCGTCGTCATCCATCGGAGCGTCGGCACCAAAGATGTCGTCTGCCGCAGGAGCAGGCGCGTCGTCATCCATCGGAGCGTCGGCATCAAAGATGTCGTCTGCCGCAGGAGCAGGTGCGTCGTCATCCATCGGAGGGCCGGGGGCATCATCGCCCGGCGCGGGTACTACGGGGGTCGGTGCGGGGCCATCGGGAGTTTCCTCCATCGGTGCTTCGGGTGCCACCACCTCTTCGATCGCTGCATCATCCATTGGAGCTTCTTCGGTGAATAAATCCCCGCCAGCCTCCTGCGGCGCAGCGTCCCCCGCATCCTCGGTCGGTACGCCGATCACAGGTTGGAGCGCTCCAGGTAAAGCCCCCTCCGCCGCCTTGGCATCACCAGGCGAACGAACGGCATCTTCATCCTCGTCCGAGGCCAGTGCGGGCTTACGCTGTTCAACAGAATCCGGGGCCTGAGTCGCCGGATCGGGGACAGGCGCCGGAGTCGGTGCCGTATCCTCCTCGGCCTCGGG
>SLFV01000506.1 GCA_007124075.1 Roseimaritima sp. | reverse complement strand
TCAAGCCCCGTCGCAGCGTCTGACAGTTCGGGGGGCACGGGCAGGGCGACCAACGGTTCCGCAGCGCTTTGCTGACCTCCAGACGGTTTCGCGTTGCCAGCAGCATCTGCGGGCAACACCGATTGCTGTTCCAGCGGCAGATCCGCAGCAGTTGCTTCTGACTGCCCCCTGGCCGCCGCTCGCGGCGCGGACGCCGCTGCGGACGTTGGCGGTAAGGCATTATCGGCCGATACCTGTGACAGAACGTACAGCCAACCAACGGAGATCAGCAAAGCAACCGCAGCGACCATCCAAGGCAGATGCCGCTCCACGCTCTTTTGCCAGGATCCTCCGACGGGAACGGACACCGTCCCCAACCCCTGGGCCTTGATCAGATTTTCCCGTCGAGCCAATTCGGCCAAATCGGCAATCAGGTCCAGCGGGCGTGAATACCGGTCAGCGGGACGTTTGGCCAGCATCTTGTGCAGGATCGCGATCAGATCCTCACTCAAGTCGGAACGATAATCGCGAGGATCGGGGGGTGGCGAACTGCCGTGACTGAGCATTTTTTGCAGCACGGTTCCGCCAGGGTAAGGCGGTTGCCCCGTGAGCATGTAATACAGCGTGCAACCCAACGAATAGATATCGCTACGAACGTCCGCGTCGCGCGGATCCCGAGCCTGCTCGGGTGAAATGTAGTCAAACGTCCCCAGCGTCACTCCGCTGGCGGTCATGTCGGCGGAGACCTCCAGTTGCATTAACCGCGCCAGCCCCATGTCCACTAATTTGACGTGACCATCGGGTCGAATCAGGACGTTGGACGGTTTGATGTCTCGATGAACGACACCGCGATGGTAAGCGTGCTCCAGCGCTTCGGCCACCTGGCGAATGAAGAAAACCGCGTGATCGATCGACAAGACCCCACTGCGTGCCACGAGGTCCCGGACATTAGTCCCCTCAATGAATTCAAAAACGATGTAATGCCAGTCTTCGTGGCGCCCCACGTCGTAGACGCGGGCAATGTTTGGATGGTCCAATTTGGCCGCACTTTGGGCCTCATTGCGAAAGCGTCGCAACAGGTCAGGGTCCTCGCCTACGCGCGGGATGACCTTGATGGCGACGGTCCGTTCCAAACGGGTGTCCTGAGCACGAAAAACGGCGCCCATCCCACCACCACCAATCAGCTCCTGTAATTCGAAATGATTGAGCAGATGGCCTTGCAAAACGCGCGCGATTTCCACGGGTGACCCCACCAGCCCCCCCGCGACGCCACCCGAATTACGTCGAATAACCGTTTTGGCGGCGGCCAGATCGTCTGCGGCCGGAACAGCCTGCTTTTCTTCAGCTGAGCTTGCAGCAGCGGTGGAATCCATAACAATTTGCTCGACAAGACAAGGAGCGACTGCAAATGGGCATCCCAACTGCCCGGATGCGAAGTCTTTAGCTTTAGGCTAACCATCGTTACGGACTAGGTCAAACATTGAATGGGAAACGCCTGCTATATTGCGGCTGTCGCGGTCTGCTGTCGCGACAGTCCCGCCCGTCAATCAGACTGCATCGGTAGGCCCCACATGATTGAAGAACAAGATTTTCCGACGGCCGAAACGCCCACCGCGAAGATGTTATCGCACAGCCGCAGGGAGGCCCGCTGGATGCTGGCGGTTTGGCTGATCTGCTTTTTATGGGTCATTGGTTACTGTTCAGCCTGGGCCTATCGCGACGATGAACTGCCCCTGAAAATTGTCTTTGGAATGCCCGCGTGGGTATTCTGGGGAATCGTCCTTCCGTGGCTGGGTGCCGTGGTAGCATCCTGCCTGTTTGCGTTGTTCGGGATGGCCGATGATGATTTAGGAAACGCGGCGGAGGGGGACCAGCGGCCATGAACCAAGCTTCCAACGCAGCGTTGCTGACGTTTGCAATCTACACCGTTGCCGTGCTGCTGCTGGCGATTCTTTCCAATCGCGTGGCGCAAGGCAAGGAGTTCATCGGCGAGTACTTTCTGGGCAGTCGTGGATTTGGTGTGTGGGCTTTCGCGCTGACCTTTGCCGCGACCAACGCATCGGGGGGCACCTTTATGGGCTTTCCCGCGTTGATCTACACCCACGGTTGGTCGCTGGCCCTGTGGATTGCGGGCTATATGGCATTGCCCCTTCTTTCGATGGGGCTGATCGGCAAACGGCTGAATCAGGTGGCTCGCAGGACCAACGCGGTTACGATTCCCGAGGTTTTGGGGGGGCGTTTCAGCAGCCCCACGGTCAACTTGGTTGCCACGCTCCTGTTGGTGCTGTTTATGTTTTTTTATCTCCTGGCGCAGTTCAAGGCTGGGGGAAAGATTCTCAGCACGCTGCTGTCCGATGAACCGATGTTTCAGGCGGCGGCTCTCACGGTCTCCGGCTACACCGACCAAATTCCCTGGATCAACCGAGCGTCAGGGGATTATTTATTATGCCTGTTCGTGTTTGCGGTCTCAGTGATCGTGTACGTGGTCTATGGTGGTTTTCGCGCGGTCGTTTGGACTGACGTGATGCAGGGGTTAGTGATGTTTGGTGGCGTCATCCTGCTGTTGATTTTTTCCCTGCATCAGGTGGGGGGGCTGGATCGTGCAACCCGAGAATTAGCGAAAATGACCCCGCCGGAGAAGGTCACCGCGGTGCTGCACTGCCAGCATCGCGACGACACGGATTGGCTGATCCCCAAGGGAGCGTGGATTCTGGATCAGGGTCAGGCCTTCCGTGTAAGCGACACGGTGGTCTTCGCCGCAAACCGCCAGCAAACCGAACAGGTGCGGTTGCTGCGGATTACCACCCCAAGTGAAATCGAGCGGATTTCGCAGGACACGCTGATTCTGGACCAGCAGGCAGCCTTGCGGCAAGCGGTTCGTGTCGAGGTTGTGGAAACGACCCCGTACGTGTACGGGGCAGACCAGGAGGGCGTTTACATCACCGCTACCGGTCCCAGCGCGAGCAATCCACTAGGGTTTTTGGCGCTCGGCACCGCGATTAGCTTCTTTATTTTTTGGCCGTTTGGGGCGACCGCTCAACCCGCCAACATGGTTCGCTTGATGGCTTTCCGTAATAGCCGCACGCTGCGATATTCGATCGTTACGGTCACGGTCTACTACGCAGTGATTTATTTTTCGCTGATCGTCATCTTCTGCTGTGGTCGCATTTTGTTGCCTGGGATGGAGATCGATCCCGATCGCACCATGCCCGATTTGGCGGCTCGCGTCACGAGCAATGCGGGGGTCCCATGGGTCGCCGGCTTGCTGGTTGCCGCCCCCTTTGCCGCAGTGATGTCCAGCGTCGATAGCTTCCTGCTGCTGGTCAGCTCTTCAATCGTTCGCGACATTTATCAACGTCGTCTTTCCCCACAAGCCAGCGAACGGACGCTTAAACGACTCAGCCACTTGGTGACGGTGATCGTCGGGGTGTTGGCTGTCGTATTAGTTGTCAACCCGCCAACCTACTTGCAAGACTTGATTGTGTTTGCAACCGCTGGCTTAGCGGCTTGTTTCTTGATCCCCGTTACACTGTCGCTCTATTGGCCGCGAATGAACGGGGCTGGCGCGATCGCGGGGATGCTGGGGGGAACTGGCATGCACCTCGTCTTGACCGGGTGGGGATACTGGGAGCATCAGGAGTTCCAGG
>SLFV01000043.1 GCA_007124075.1 Roseimaritima sp. | reverse complement strand
GCATCTTTGGCGGCCTGCAACCGTTCGGTCTGGACATGAGGGCCGTAGGCGATCCACCGCGCGGAGGGAAATCGCTGCACGGCCTCGTGGTACACCTCGGGCAGCAACGAACCTCGTGTGGCTAAATCCAGGATAAACCAACCGGGAGTAACCTGCTGGCCGGGTTCATGGGGGGGTAATTGTCCGCTCATCTTGAAAGCCAGACCCGCTTGTTCGGCCGCGGCGGATACTCGCGATGCAAACATCAAATCTCCGGAAAGAAACCAGACCTGACCGCTGTTCGTACTGTTCATCTCTTGATCACCTCGCTTGCATTCGTGCCGCGATTTCCGCTGGCAATTTCAATGGCATCAACAATCGGTAAAACCAAAATTTTTCCGTCGCCAATCTGACCATGGCTTCCGGTGAGGGCAGTTTTTTGCAGCGTCCCCAAAACTGGTTCCAATGCTTCGTCATGGACCACGATTTCAATGATCACTTTACGTAATAAATCGACTTTGTATTCCACGCCGCGGTAGGTCGCGGTTTGGCCTCGCTGTCGAGCGTAGCCTTCGGCGTCAAGGACGGTGAAATGCTGAATGCCCAGTGACTGCAATGCCTCCCGCACCACGACCAGCTTGGTGGGCTGGATGATCGCTGTGACTAATTGCATGCGGATTCTCGTTGTAGCGGGGGAATGTCGATTCGAGCGTTCATTGTTATGCTCTTAGAAATCGCATCAAGCGTTCTTTGCGTACACAGTGCTTGCTGCTGCAGGCGGGATAGATCGTGGTCCAGATCAGCAAAGGTGCGCAGCATGCGTTGTTCCTGATTCCCGTTTTCCTCGATGACCGTTGCGGTTCCCGTCCGGTCGTGAATCCAGTACCGCTGAGGTTTTCCGGGCCAAGTGCGAGTGAAGTCGTCACAGACAACCGAACCGGCGGTTCCGGCGACCTCACACCATTTGCGTGTCGAGGTGTCATAGCCGCAACTGAATGTCGCTTGTACTTCGTCATCGAACCACAGCAAACCACTGACTCGGTACGGCACGTCCTGACGGTAAATCGCGGTCGCGTACACCGCCGCGGGGGGGCCGGCAAGCCAGATCGGCAATCCGACCGCGTACCAGGCCAGGTCCAACAAGCAGCCGCCTCCCAAATCGGCTTGCAATCGGTGGTCCTGAGATTGAAACGGCTCGAAAAAGGAAACCGCGGTACTGATGTGTCGCAAATGCCCCAGTTTCCCGTTGTTTACCGCCTCCGTAAAACTTGCGGTGCGAGGGTGGTGCAACCAGCCGGTCGCATCCAGCCAACGCCGTGATGTTTCGCCGCACGCCTTGGCCAGTTGCTGTGCTTGGCCGCTGTCGATAACCAGTGGTTTTTCGCACAGCAGGTGTTTTCCGTGTTCAACTGCCGCTAAGGACCATTGCAGGTGTAACGCGGGCGGCAAGGCGATGTAGACTGCGTCAACGTCAGGTCGCTGCAATAGCGTTGGATATCCCGTCACGCCGACCGCGATCCCAAATTGTTGCGCATACCAGGATGCCCGCTCCTGCTGCCGACTGGCAATGCAGACGACCTCGGTTTCCGGACAGGACTGTATTTCGGCAACCAAACGCCGAGTGATTCGTCCGGTCCCCAGGATCCCAAATCGCATCGTCATGAATCGCTGTCCCGTAGTAAAAAGGAGTCGCCGACAGGCCTCACGCCCATCCTAGCGGTGGGGGGATTGTCTTGGCGATGCCAGTTCGCTGGCAAGGCACGCAACCGCATACGCCGGGGCGACTCGTGACAGTCCCTCGCCCCAGATTGCTCGGAGTTTCTGGCACCGCTCAACATCGGTCGGTAAGTCGCTTTCAAGCAGTGGGCTACCGTGACCGCTGAGGATCCAGTGCGAATGGCTGCCTTGTTGGGCAATCGCGCTGAGGATCTTTTGACGCAGCGCCGTGATCACGCTTTGGGCGCAGCGGACAGCATCCGCCATCGCAAATTTGCGGTGGTCCAGCCCCAGCATTTTGGACATGCGCCCGCAAGCAAAAGATCGTGTCCGAGGCCTGCCGTCTGCGGTATCCAGGTCCGTCCCGCTGTCAGCGGTCAGCCCCAGCAGTAGCGCACAATCGTCTACGGTTGAAAACAGTTCGTTCATGACCGGTACCTCATGCTCCGCGAACGGCAGGGTATCGACGATGGCGCATACGGGGGTTCGGCGAACGCCGACATAAACCAGTTGACGGCGAATCAATCGATCAAAATCGGTGCGAGCAGTCGTCGCCACGCGTCCTGGTTCCAAGGGGATGATGTCACAGGTTGTCGATCCGATGTCAATCAGTAGGGCGTTGTCCGTCAGCGACCGCGAGACCAGGGACGCCAATGCATGCCAATTGGATGCTGCATGGTCATCAGGCCGCTCGTTCAGTTCGGTGAAGGTCGAAAAGCGGCCCGCGAGGTCATAAAACAAACATTGCTTCGCCCCCGGTGCGGCTTTCACTACCGCATTGGCAATCGCACGGACGCCTGTGGTCGCATCGCGATAGCAGTCTGCTAATTCGCCGGTCATCGTGACCGCGAGCGACGTTTCTGCGGGGTAACCTGCCAGCAGTTCGCGGATGCCGCCGGATAGCTGATCCGGTGCTTTCCACAAGGCAAATTCCCGTTCCCGATGACCACCGTTTAAATCAGCCAATTTCAGGTTTGCCCCACCAATATCCAAGCCAAGCCAAGTCGATATCAATCTGTTTCCTTCATTGAGAAACCTCGTCAGTCGAACGCAAGCCGACCGTATTGACCGCAATCACGCGGAACTCCTCCGCCCTGGCGGATTGCAGTTCAGCGGGCACGCGGAACCGCATTGGTACCAGTGGCATGCTGGGGGTGTCGCTGTACTGCAGGCCTTGAAAGACGGGACGCCCAAAACGGTTGGTTGACTCGGCAGGCCACACCGCAATTTGTCGGTCTAGATGATGGATTTCAAAGTGAGCGATCCCGCTTTCCAAATCCGCTTCGGTTTGCCAGGTCAAATGCCCCTGAATCATTTGCACCCCACGGGGGTGTGGCGGAGGCGTGGTGTCGGGAACCTTCGTGTCACGGGTATAGTGCTGCCACGCGGTCGCGATTTTTTGATCGGGAAGCCAGATCGAGAGTCCTTCGGCGTTTTTCGCCTGGGTGGGGGGGGTTGGCTGAGAAAATCGATCTGTTCCCGCAGTCCAAGGAATGATGACGGTCTCGGCCTGAGGCATTTGCCGCAACGGTTCACCAGCCTCCGCAGGCAAACGAGCTGACATGCAGGCATCCAACCAAGGAATCGCCAAATAACGCTGGTTTCCGCAGTCATGGCTGCTAAGCGGATCAATCGCGATTCCCACCAGTCCACCACGTCTGCGAAGCGTTTTAAAGAACTCCTGGTTCTTGCCCCAAACTGCCGCAAATCTTCCCGTGGTCTGAGTCACCCCTTCTCGCGTACCGAGATTACACATTAGTGGAACCTGCAGTACGTGTTCATCAATCTGGTACGGCCTGATTGACTGATCTTCCTCGGGTTGCACTAAGGGCACGCCGGAACGCAACCACGCTGCGATTGTGCGTTCTGGGTACAACAGACTGATCCCGCCAACCCAGTGCCCGCCACCACTGTGCCCCCACATCGCCCACGGAGCGGAGGCCAGTTCCGCATGTCCCGACATCCGGCCCAGATCATGCAACGCCTGCTTGAAAACGTCGGCCGACCCGTTTCGCGGATCGCACCACATTTGGCAATTGCTGCCATCGGGCTGTTCATACACGGGCGCCAGCAAAGCACAGCCATGTCGGCTGGCTAATGCTTGCCAGTGTAAATCGAAGGCACCCGTCTGTCCTGAGCGACACGATCCTTCGCCGCAACCATGCTGATGAACAACCAGACCGCGAATGCGGTCAACCGCCGGAGGTATCCAGACGGTGTAAGATACCGGGAAAATCAATTCGCCCGGCTGTTCGCTCGCTTCATAGCGGACACGGTAGTACGGAGGCCTCGCCTCGGGAGCTTTGTCGTATGGTGGCTGCTGAGCCAAAGCCGAAAACGTAAATAGCTTACACAGCAGCAGGCTGGCAAGCAGACGGTATCGATGGAGGTGCATGGGATGGACAGGTCGGTGTCGGGCGGTCGGAACGTAAAAAAAACCAGCCTTCACCGACGACGTTCGTCTGGGTTAGTGACCACTGGTATCCAAAGTATCCTCTGGATAATACTGCGATGCAACTCGCAGCCAAGCATCCCGCATCGCTTCCTGCGCCTGCGACCAGCCGAGTGGTGATTCCGCCTGCTCGCCCTCCCATCGTTTTCGTAGTTCCGGCAGCGCCTCTTGAAATGTTTTTTCAGGCGTGTAGCCTTCCCAGCCAATCCGGTAGGCGGCGATGAAAGGTTTCGGACCAATTCGCGGGTCGTAATAATTTTTGTTTACGCACTCATCGGTCCAGAAGTCAACTTCCACCGTCGGATTAATAGCTTCGGCCAGGGTTTGCATCCCCACCCCACCCGCAACCGCGCCGAGGGCAGAACCGACCGCTACGCCAACAGGACCTGCGGCTGCCCCGCCAACGACCCCGGCCGTGGTTGCTCCGACCACCGCGCCGGTGCCAACACTTGCGCGGTTAGAATGTGAAACCGTACCCAACGGGTCATTCTTGCGGGGTAAGTCCCGCGACTCTTGGGGCTTTTCCGCTTTTTGCTGGTCGTTGTCGATACGATCTGGTTTCTGGTGACTCATGTTTTCTGCTCCATCCGGTTCTAAGTGTAAAAGACACGGCGTTTCTGTCGTCAATCCGCCGATTTTCACAGCCTGCTACAAATGGGGGCCGACCCGTTGGAGGGCTAGCCAAGTCAGTGGGAAAGCGAGAGGCCGGAGAGGGGCAAACCCGGTTTCCCGCAGGCAGCTAATTTATTTTGGTCGCAGAAACCATGCCAAATCGCAGAAACACATGCCAGGACGGACTGGCTAATTGGTTCTCGGGCTTACTGCCGCAATCGTCCTGCGGAGGCAACGCACGGCGGTTACGGCAGTCGCAAAGCGCACAATTCGTCGCCGATCCGCAGCAACAGGTGCCCGTCGCTGTACGCAGGCGTTGCACCAACCGGGCCGCCAAGGTCAAAGCTGGAGATCTTATGAAACTGTTCCGCTGCAGCCAAAATGGTGGCTTGACCTGTCAAGCTGACTAGCAGGACACGGTCCCCTAGGACAATTGGCGAGGCCCCATAATTCCTGCCAACTCGTTGCAACCAGTGGACTTCGCCAGACGCCGCGTCGACACAGCTTGCGATTCCCTTGTCATCAACCATGAACAGCTTGCCCTTGGCGACGGACGGTGTCGGCACATAGGGGGCCCCACGATCAATCCGATACACCTCGCCAGCGGTGTTTCCCTCTGGACGTACCGCGACCAAGTGGTTTCCGCCTCCGCCGCTGCCTGCTGTCCCTAGCACTAAGTCACCGACGACCAACGGGGTGCTGACGCACCGGGCAGTGAAAACCTTTTGATTCCAGATCATCTTTCCCGTTTCGTAATCCAGGCCGAACAAACCGTCCCCAGTGTTCGCGGCGACAATCTGTCTCTCGCCTTCGGGGGTCACAAATAGGGCGGGGACACCGTAACAAACGCGGGTGGTCGTCAGTTCGGTTTCCCATACGGTTTCGCCCGTGTCGGGACGCACTGCGATCATGCGGCTGACCCCCGGCGATGCGCCATCGGGCAACTGGTCGGCTTGGGATTCATTCAGCAATACCAAGTATTCGCCGATGATTGTTGGCGAAGTGGCAAACCCGTGCTGACTGACGTAGGGTCCAAAGTCGCGTGTCCAGACCTCATCGCCGTCGTGCGTCAGGCAGCGCAACCAGGTGTGTTCCGAGTCTGCCCAGGCGACGTACACAAACCGATCATCGGCGTAGGGCGTGCTGCTGCCGTAGGTGTTTCGGGCGTGCAGGCGGTTGGGGGCTGCGTCGTAAGAGCGTGTCCAAATCGCGTTCCCCGTTTTCAAATCCAAGGCAACGATTCTTCGTTGGGCTGTCTGAGGATCGCTGGACAGCAAGAAGACCTTGCCCTGGCCGACGACCGGACAGCCAACATCAAACGAGCCCAAATCGAAACGCCATGCATACTGATTAGGTTCCCATCGCTCAGGCAACCGTGCATCCGGAACGTAATTGGTCCCACGGGCCCCCCGAAATTGTGGCCAGTCTTCTCCCGAAGAATTGCTCACGCAGAACAACGCCAAGGCGAACGATAAACCGAAGTTGTGTCTCGAATTGTTTCTCGGGTACATGGCTGAGTTCTTTCCAGAACGAGGGAGCGGGGGGGCGAAATGCAGGGTTCGTTCACCCGTCGTTATTACCAATATAGCTAAAATCATCAATCATGACTGCGCGACCGAGCGTGGTTGGTAAAACGCCTTCACAACATCAGAGCGGTCCGATGCAAATGCAATCCCGAAGCATCATGGGAAAGCGAAAGTTCCGAATCCACTCGCAAACCCTTCAAACAGAGATACCGGCTTACGGATCCATGGGCTGAATCACCAACGCTCTGGGGCGCAGCGTCCGCCCTTCTTCTGCTTCTAACAAGTGCCTCCATTGCTCAATGAAGTCTTTCCAGGCGTCCTGCTGCGTTTCGTTCAAGGACAAAACGACTTCGGCGGCATTGCTGGTAGCCATCGTTAGGAGTTGTGGAATATCGGTGAAGCGATTGACATTCAGCAGGTCAAACGAGTCACGCTGGCGCTGCGGAAGTTCTGCCAAAACCGCGTGCGTGATTTGGGGTTCGTACAGCATCGAATACAAACCTTTCACCGCACTGTCGCCCCTGCCATGGATGGTCAGGGCCGAGGATTCGCTGGGCCGCGCCGTCCTAACCGCAGCCAACCCGCGGCGGACGTCCCAGATCTGCATTCCCGCCAAGGTTTGGCCCAGCAACATGAAGCGACGGCGAATTTGTGTCTGAGCCCGGGGCGTAGTGTCCCAAGCAGTGGGGCCAACACCGCGGGGAGCGATCACAGCAACCACCGTGGCAGGTTGTTCGCGCAGACGCTGGGTCCACTCTGCCCAAACCGAATCCTTCGCATGCGTAGTGTCGGTCGACGGCGGCGCTGGCTCGGTTTGACTCAGCCATGCAACAATGTTGTCCGCGAATCGTTGGAATTCCGTTTGTCCGACGATCTGCACATCGGTGACCGGGGCCTGGCCGGGGGGGCTGTCTGCGGATTCCAACAAGTAGATCGGTAGGTGGAAAGGTGGTTGGCTGGTGTATTGCAGTTGTGACAACCGTATTCCTTCGGCTTCCACCGACCATTGCTGCTGAACGTCCAGGCCTTTATCAATGGGGATGGTCGGCCAACCGGCAAACGTTTTGTCGTTCAGAAGCGGCATCGTACGAGATTGCAGTTCAGTAACCGCCTGCCAATCCTTCGGGAAATCGTTGGGGTCCGCCGCCGGGACGAAACTTTCATGGATCGTTGTCACCCGTTGGTCGCTCGGAAGGCTAGCAAAAACCTTCAATTGCTCTGCCTGAAGGGGTTTGCTGGCCGCAATTTCAATCAATTCGTCGGTGTCCCGTAAAAACCGATTGAACCAACGGAAGGCGTGAATATGCAGTTCCTGTGTGTCCTTGTGCGGGCCCTCGGTGATCTGCAATCCCAGTCGGTCGTCGGCATCGTGTAGCCGGTAGATCCGGCGAACCTTGTGGTGGACATCGACGATACCTTCAAGCGGAAAAATTCGATCCTTATCGGTGTTGGATATCAGTAAAGGCCGTGGCGCGATCAATGCCGCTACCTGCGGAAAATCCCAGCGGTAGGTATTGACCATATACATGCAGTCGCAATGTCCTTCGACGCAACCATCGACAACATGATTTCGCAGAGAAGTGATCCCGGCGACGGGCACCGCAGCCGCGACCCGGGTGTCAAGTGCCGCTGTCCACCAAGAATATGCGCCTCCGCCCGAACGTCCTGTGATGCCAAAGCGTGTTGCATCCACCTCGGGCCGCGTTTCAAGGTAATCCAATGCTCGAATGCAGTTCCAAGCTTGCACCCCCGCCGGCGTGTACCCTCGACTGTTCCACCACCACATCCCGTAGCGGTAAGTGCCGTGATGAATGCCTTCGATTTCTCCTAACTGGATCGTGTCAATCGTCAGGCAGTTATATCCGTTGCGAGCGAACCACAGCCCGTGATGATGGTAAGCGGTCTTGTTGCCCAGACTGATGCCATCCGGTTTGACTGAGGCATGACCGCAAACATACAGGATCGTTGGCAGCGGCTCCTTCGTCTGTGCGGGGCGGTAAAAATTTCCGGTTACATACAAACCGGGCAGCGATTGAAAGTGAAGGTTTTCGATGATCACTTCGGCTTGTTCGGGATCGCTGTCGATGGGAAAGGTCCCGCTATCAGTCACAACCGGTTGCAGCGGTGTTCGCGGTGGCAACGGGTCCAGTCCCAGCATCTCATGCAGTTGCTGGCGGTAGATTTACTGGTTCGCCTGCCAATCGGACAACGTTTCTATTTCCGTCAAACAAGCGTCTGTCAACCGCGAGGATTCGTTTTGGAAATACTGTGCCAAGGTCGCTTGCCCCAAACGCTCGGTCGGTTGCAACGAACGGGCTGCCAGCAAGCGATCCGTTTCATCCAAGCGAAAGCGAGTACTGACGATTGAGTGTTTGTCGTTGCCGGGCCGGTACTTAATGTACGTGGTCGCCACCACGGTTTGGTCCGGAAGCAGTTCCAGGCCAGGATATCCACAATCGCGCCCCGCATGGCTGTGTAGCAACTTGATGCGGTACTGCCCCTCCGCTCCCTGGCGCAAATCTTCATAACTGCCCACCCAGGCAACGAAATGTCCCTTGGTCGAACTGTCTGGCGCTTGGTCCCGAAACGCAACCACCAACCGCCCGTCTTTGGTCAGCACACCCATGTGGCGGTCGCCTGTCAGTCCCCAACTGGTTTGCACAGGCGTGGTCCAGGTAGCCCCCTGGTCCCGGCTGAACATCATCAAACTGCGGCCCTGACGCGTGTTTTCTCGCATCAGGCAGCATAATTCGGTGCCGTCGGGCGAATGAAAAGCAAACGGTTCGCAGGGGCTCTGTCCCGCGACCGCCGCGACCACGCGAGGTTCCGACCACGTCAAACCACCATCGCGTGTTTCGGTTTGCAAAACCTCCAGGGGCGCCCGGTCTTTACCGTCGGGGCCACGGTGATACAACCCCAGATAATGCCCGTCCCCGATCCGTGCCACGCTGCTGAAGGTCATCACGCACGGAAACTCCAGCGGAGGCATTTCCCGCCATGACTTGCCGCCGTCTTCGCTAACAATACGCGGCATCCCGGGACCGGAACGCGTTCCTTTGGCGGCGGAGAAGACCCATAAACGTTCCTGCCCCAGAGCGTCGACCATCCGATATATGCTGGGGCAGTTGAGGTGCTGCTGGTAATCCTCGGGCAATCGCTCATCAATCCGCTGCCAGGTCAAGCCCTGATCCTTGCTTACCGCCATCGGACCGGCGGGACCACCATGGCCGATGCACCAGACGGCAAAGATCGTTTTGCCATCGGGCATCAATAACGTGGTCGGGTGGCCCTGGTAGATCTCGGGGGTGCCCGCAGCGACGATCACGTGGCGATCGGTCTGCTGCGAAAGGTCGATCACGGGTATTGGGTCGGCGGCTTTCAGTGAGTCGCTGGGGGAATGCCAAACGACAACCAACAACAACAGCAGAAGCGGCAGGATGCGGGAGATCATGGGTTAGGTTTCCAGTCGATGAGATTCCGAAACGCAGGGCCTTCGCCGCATTGTATCCTAGATTTGCCTTGTCGGTGCTCTCAGCACGAACACGGGCTGAGTTTGTTTCGGGCGGCCCCTGGAGACCACGCTCCCCAGCCGACATCGAGCTTGGTATTTGTTAGACTGCGTCCCGATGTCGCCGTCGGTTCGTACGTTTTCTGAATTCTCTGTATCGTCAGGCTAGCCGCAAACATGTCCAGCGTCACCGAAACCATGCAAGCCCAATCGGAACAATTTCGGCACCGCTATGCGGCGATTCGTCAAGAGATTAGTCGTGTGATTGTCGGGCACGACGAGATCGTCCATGGGTTGCTGACCGCGATGCTGTGCGGCGGTCACTGCCTTCTGGAAGGTGTCCCGGGGTTGGGGAAGACGATGCTTGTGCGGACCTTGGCTGAGGTTTTGAACTTGGAATTTAATCGAATTCAGTTCACTCCCGATTTGATGCCTGCCGACATCCTGGGGACCAACATGATTGTGGAAGACGAATCGGGCCGTCGGCGATTCGAATTTCAGAAAGGCCCTGTATTTTCCCAGATTTTGCTGGCAGATGAGATTAACCGGGCGACTCCCAAGACACAGTCCGCAATGTTGGAAACGATGCAGGAAGGAACGGTCACCGCTGCGGGACATCGGTATCAATTACAACAACCGTTCTTCGTGTTGGCTACGCAAAACCCGATCGAACAGGAGGGGACCTATCCGTTGCCGGAAGCTCAGCTAGATCGTTTTTTGTTTAAACTCGTCGTCGGCTACAGCAGTCGGGAGGAGCTGGCAACAATCGTCCAGCGGACAACGCGGGGTGAACGCGTTGAACTGAGCAAGGTGATGGACGGTCAGGAGATCATCTCCTGGCAGCAACTGGTTCGGCAGGTCATTTTGGCGACACACGTGGAGGATTACTTGGTGCGTCTGACTTTGGCGACACACCCCGAGGGCCCCTTCGCAGTTGCCATCACCAACCAATACGTACGCTGGGGCAGCAGTCCGCGTGGTGCGCAAACCTTGGCCTTGGCGGCCAAGGTGCGGGCCTTGCTGGAGGGACGTTACAACGTCAGTTTCGAAGACGTGCGGCGAGTCTTCTTGCCTGCGATGCGGCATCGTGTGCTTTTGAATTTCGAAGCCCAGGCCGAAGGCGTCGATGCCGATCAGGTGCTGTTGGAGATTTTGGAAAAGGTCGCTGAGCGGGCGGAATGAACCGCGACTGGTCACCGGGCGGCCTGCGCGGTATTATCCCCCACGTTGTTACCACTTCCGCCTTTGTTCCTCGTAACCAAACCAGTGTCGTCAATGTCCGCTCCTCGTAACCTTGTGGTCGCCCAAAGTGGTGGCCCCAGCGCCGTTATCAACAACACCCTGCGTGGGATTATAGAAACCGCCCGGCAGTTGGGTAATGTCGGTACCGTTTACGGTGCGCGGCATGGGATCGAGGGGGTGTTGAAAGAAGAACTGCTGGATTTATCCGCGCAATCGGATGAAGAGGTGGCGTTGCTGCGGTACACCCCGGCGGCCGGTTCGATCGGCACGTGTCGGTACAAACTGAAAGCACACCAGAACGAAGACTTTGACCGCGTGATCGATGTCTTGAAAGCCCATGATGTTGGCTACTTTATCTATATCGGTGGCAACGATTCGATGGACACCGCCAACAAAATTGCGCTCTTGGCGCGGGAGCGGGGGTTGGATTTGGTTGGTATCGGCGGCCCTAAGACGATTGATAACGATGTCGGGGACAGTGAGTTCAAATTGATTGATCACACTCCAGGGTATGGCTCCACTGCCAAGTACTGGATGCACACTGTTCAGTATGCCAATGAGGAAAACGGAGGTTCCTGCCCGGCGGATCCGGTTTTGGTGTTGCAGGCGATGGGCCGGAAGATTGGTTTCATTCCCGCAGCGGCCCGATTGGCGGATCCGGGCCGCGAGCTTCCGTTGCAGATCTACCTCGCGGAAAGTCCCTGTTCTTTAGAGCAAATGACAGACAATATTAATGACCAACTGCGGCGTGATGGTCGCTGCATTGTGGTGGTTAGCGAGGGGTTTGACGTTGGTTCCTTGGGTGAGGTCCGCGATTCGTTCGGGCACGTCTCTTTTAGCGCTAGCCAGATGACGGTTGCTCAAAAACTGGTTAACCACCTGAATAGCGTTGGCTTGGCGGCCAAGGGGGCTGCGAGAGCGAATGTCTCTGGGACCGACCAGCGTCACGCGATGGCGTATGCGTCGGTCGTGGACTTGGATGAGGCCTACCACGCCGGTGAAATGGCTTGTCGGTTGGCTGCCCAACAGGAATCAGGCTACATGTCGACGATATTGCGTAACGATGGTCCGATTTACAGCGTCCGATACGACAAGGTTCCCTTGGATCAAGTTGCCAACAGCGAGCGGACATTTCCCCAGCAATGGATTAGCCCCAATGGGTACGACGTGACCGACGAGTTTGTCCGCTATGCAATGCCGCTGGTTGGCGAGGGAATGTTGTCGTTGCCAATGATCGGGGGGCGACAACGGATGACGCGGTTCCAAAGGATTTACGCCGATCAAAAGTTGCCATCGTATGTTCCCCAGGCGGACCGGGGTTAGCGTGTGCGGATCAAGGAACCTTCCTGCCTGAATCAGGCTCCTATTTTCAATAGGCTGTTAGCTGTCATTTCTCAATTTCTCAAGTTTTTACATCGCTGCGAATTCTATGTATATCATCGAACCCAAACATGATTACTTTGTCGGTATTGATTCCGACGGCTGTGTTTTTGACACAATGGAACTGAAGCACAAGGAATGCTTCATTCCCAATATCATCAAGTATTATAATTTGCAGGCCGTCAGCAAGTACGCGCGCGAAGCTGGTGAGTTTGTGAACTTGTACAGCAAAAGCCGGGGGATCAATCGTTTTCCCGCCTTGGTCGAGGTGCTGGAGTGGTTGCAGAAACGTCCCGAGGTGCAGGCCCGTGGCGTCAAAATTGAGATTCCGCAGTCACTGCGTGATTGGATCGCCCAGGAAAGCAAGTTGGGCAATCCGGCTTTGAAGGAAAAAGTCGCCGCGACTAATGACCCCGATTTAACGCATGCACTGGAATGGTCGGAGGCGGTTAATCGGACGGTTGCGGAATTTGTCCATGGTGTTCCACCGTACCCGATGGTGCGTCAGTCGTTGATTCGGCTGCATGCCAACGCGGATGTGCTGGTTTGTAGTGCGACGCCAAACGAAGCGTTGCGATCCGAGTGGGAGGAGCATTCCGTCGATCAATATGTGACCGAAATCTGCGGGCAGGAATCCGGGAGTAAGAAGGAGACGCTTGCCAATGCGGCCAAGTATCCAGCCAACCATTGTTTGATGATTGGTGACGCTCCCGGCGATCACAAGGCGGCAGTCACGAATGATTGCCTGTTTTATCCGATCAATCCGGGTGACGAGGAAGCGAGTTGGCAGCGCTTTCATGACGAAGCGAT
>SLFV01000441.1 GCA_007124075.1 Roseimaritima sp. | reverse complement strand
CGTCCAGTGGTTCGGCCTGGCAGCCGATGACGGTTACCAGGCTATTGAGGTAGTCGCGCACCCGAGCCAGTTTCATGCCGCCAAGTGCTTGCGGCGGTTGGGTTCGGAAAGCTGACATTAACTTCTTCATGTTCGTCATTCCCTCACTCCCCTCCATGAAGACATTGATTAAGTGTTCCCGGTGGTAACCATGACGCTGATATAACCCGTCGAGGTACTGGTGCAGCGACAAACCTTCGGCTTTCAGCTTCGCTGCCAATTCGCTCATCAGCATACAAGCGACAGGCCCGTCCTTATCACGCGCGTATTGCCCGACCGCGTAACCGTGCGACTCCTCGGTTCCGAAGACAAAACGCTCTGGACCATCGCGATCGACAACCTGAGCGATCCATTTGAATCCGACCAGCAGATTGGACTCGCACCGCACTCCGTAATGCTCCGCAATCTTGGCGATCAATGGCGACGTCACCAGCGTCTTGACGATATAGTGCTGGGCGGACAGCGAGTCGGTCGCTTGGCGTTGCGACAACACATAATCGGCTAACATCGCGCCAATCTGATTACCCGTGAACGTAGCCCACGATCCAGCCGTATCGGTTGTCAGCGGAGCCGCCACTCCCAGGCGATCCGCGTCGGGATCGGTCGCCAGCACGATGTCAAAGCCGTGTTCCTTCGCGTATTGAATCGGGGCATCGAAAACCGCGGTGTTTTCCGGGTTAGAGACATGTCCCGGCACGTTGGGAAAGTCGGGGCTGGGTTCGGCATGCGGTGCGTAGACTTCCACCTCTTCAAACCCGTCGCGTTGCAACAACGGAACGGTTGCAATGGCGCCCACACCATGCAGCGGAGTGAACAGTACGCGGACCCCGCGTGGACCAGGAAACCGCTGCTCCAAAACCGCATCCAAGTAGGCCGTGTCTATTTCTTCCGTGCATATCTCCACCTGGCCTGCGGCAACCGCAGCGGAAAAGTCAGTGCACAGAATATCCTGGCATTCCATCACCCGTTGGATAATCGCTTTGTCATGAGGCGGTAGGACCTGACCTCCCGTCGACCAGTAAACCTTCACCGCATTATCCGATGGGGGATTGTGGCTGGCGGTGACCATGATCCCGCAGGAACAATTCTTGTGACGGACCGCAAACGACAACTGCGGAGTGGCGCGAACCTGATCCAAAAAATAAACCTGAAAACCAGCCGCCACCATGATTCCCGCGCATAGCTCTGCGAACTCTCGCGATCGATGCCGTGTGTCGTAAGCGATCGCGCACGAATGACCGTTGCTGCTGGCGGATTGCTCCTTAATGTAATTCGCCAAACCTTGCGCGCTTTCACCTATCGTCCGATCGTTGATCGCGTTGGAACCGAATGGATACATGCGACCGCGACGTCCACCTGTCCCGAACGGGATGATTGTCCAGAACACATCGTCCAATGACTGCCAACGTTCCTCTTCGACATGTCGTAAGATTGCTTCGCGATAATCGGCATAGCGCGATTCGGTTAGCCAACTCCGAAGGTTGGCGTGCGCTTCGGCAGTCAGCTTGCCTTGATCAGTCGCCGTGGCTACTCGTTGCAACGCGTCTTCGACATCAATCATGTTTCATTTTTCCTGGGGATATCGTGTCGTATCGTCTGAGGAATGGGTTAGGATCGTGCGGTAAATAAGGTTATTGCTACCCTTTTCCTCTACCTCGTCCGGCGGTTCCCGCCGCTTCAGGAGCCGGGGAAGGTAGAATGGGAGCCGCCGCTCAACGAAAACAACGGCTTGGTCCAGGCGTGATTTTAAGGCTTTTCAATTCGCAGCGGAACGCGTCGGGTCGTTCCGTTTATTGGAAAAGACTAAGCTTGTCAGCAGGGCTAGGAAAACTATCGCATCAGCATCGAGGAAGAGGAGCTTCAGTAATGTCGGAATTGATCATTAGCGTTAGCGGGCTGCGCGGGATTGTGGGACAAAATCTCGACCCGCTGGTGGTCGCACGGTATGCGGCGGCGTTTTCGCAGCAAGCTCCACCGGGTTCGATTATTGTTGCCCGCGATGGCCGAACGACCGGCCCGATGCTGCGCGACGCCTTGACCGCCGCCCTGCGTGCGGCGGGACGAGACGTGATCGATGCGGATGTTGCCGCGACCCCGACCGTGGGTGTCTTGGTTCGGCACCTGCAAGCCGCCGGGGCGGTTCAGGTTTCAGCCAGCCATAACCCGCCTGCATACAACGGAATGAAGCTATTTGGTCCCGACGGACGCGTGCTGGCGGCCGACAAAGGGGCGGCGATTCGATCGGCATTCCTTCACGCCCCCCCCCAGTGGCAGTCGTTTGATCGGATTGGAGTGCTGTGCCACGAACCTGACCCGCATGCCCCGCATCTGGAAAAGGTTTTAGGCACGGTTGATGTCACTTCGATCGCCAAAGAAAGATTTCGAGTCCTGCTGGACAGCAATCACGGCGCGGGTGCCTTGTTGGGGCAGCGGTTGCTGCAACGCTTGGGCTGTCAGGTCGTGCTGCTCGGGGAATCCCCTGACGGAAACTTTGCTCACCCCCCTGAACCAACGGCGGAGAACTTGCAGACGGTTGCTCAGCAGGTTCGCCAGCATGGTTGTCATGTCGGGTTCTGCCAGGACCCGGACGCGGATCGGTTGGCATTGATCGATGCCGACGGACGGTATGTGGGTGAGGAAAAAACGGTCGCGCTGTGCGTGCAGCGGATATTGGATTACGGCAGCGAAAAAGGGCCCATTGTCATCAATTGCGCAACCAGTTCGATGTCTCAGTGGCTTGCCGATCAGGCTTCGGTTGCTTGTTTGCGAAGTGCAGTCGGTGAAGCCAATGTGGCGGATTTGATGATTGCCAAACAGGCTTGCTATGGGGGTGAAGGCAACGGTGGCCCGATCGACCCTCGCGTTGGTTACGTTCGAGACAGCTTTGTGGGTATGGCTCAAGTCCTGGATCTGATGCAGCGCACAGGAGCAACGTTGGCAGAGCTTGCAGACCGCCTGCCGACGTTTGCGATTCACAAAACCACGGTACGGGTAGCTCCCAACCGATTGCTAGCAATCTTGGATTCGCTCCCTGCCCATTTTGCGGATGGCCAGCCGGATCGCAGCGATGGCCTAAGAATCGCTTGGGACGACGCCTGGCTGCTGATTCGTGGCAGCAACACCGAACCGATTGTCAGGTTGATTGCCGAAGCAGATACGGTCGAAACTGCGGCCCGTTTATGCGCAAAAGCGGCCGCACTTGTTCAAGAAGATCCGGTCCCTTGAGGCGTTGCATTATGTTGACTTTCATGCTGTGCGGATGGCCGTGCCGCTTACCTGACGCAGCAAAATCAAGCGTTATCGTTTTCGCGGTGGCGCTGCTGTTCGATACGCATCTGCGGCACCCACCCCGAACCGAAGCGCAAGACGCCGCCACGGTCGCTCGCCCCGATTGTCAGCTTGTCTATTTTCCCTTGTCCCCGCGTGCGGGCGATGCGGCGGCAGCGGCAAGGTATTTGGCGGAGGCTGTCGACGCAGCCAACCGCGATGAATCCCATTTGGCTTATCGGTTACTGTGGCAAGCGCACGCGGCCGATCCTGCGGAGCTTGCGGTCCGGCGAATTTTGGGATTACCGATGCGGGAAACACTCACCACAAAATTCCGGACGGCGCG
>SLFV01000344.1 GCA_007124075.1 Roseimaritima sp. | reverse complement strand
GGATGATACGTGGCTGATTCATGTGCTGACCCTGATGCTGCTGATTATCGGCGCGGTAGTCGTCCCCGCGGTTGGACAGTACGATTCGGAATCGTCGCAGATCTGCGACCGCAATCCAGTCAACCAACCGTAAAGCCTGAAAGTTCAGAAGATGACGGAAGCCGAGAAGCTACCAACTGAAATCAGTGTCCAACAAGTTGATCAACTGCGAAAGTCGGACCAACCGTTTTGCCTGTTGGACGTCCGCGAGCCAGATGAGTACCAGACGGCTCGCTTGGAGGGGGCGGTGCTGCTGCCGATGAGCGAACTGAACCAACGGTTGGAAGAACTGAAAAGTCATCTCCAACAAAGAACCATCGTCTATTGCCACCACGGGAGCCGAAGTTTGCATGTGGTGATGGCATTGCGAGCCAAGGGCTACCCCAACATCCAAAACATGACGGGCGGAATTGACCGTTGGAGTCTGCAGATCGACGCCGAAGTCCCACGTTACTAAGACCTGTGGTGACGCTAGCGATTTCCGTTCGCGATCCTAGTCGAGTCAGGAATGGGCCGCCGTTCTCCGGGCAGCGGTTCGCGCACGTAACGACGGCGAACAGGGCGACTTCCTAACAACCAGTCATCGATATCATCCTTTTCATCGACCGCATCGCCCTGGCTGTCCGACTCGCTTTCCATCGGTTCGCGCTCGCGATTCGGACGGGGAGGCAGCAAAGATTCAAACGCATCATCGTCCGAGGGCCCCGTTTGCACGTCGATATCCCATGACGGCTGCGGTGCAGCATCGACGGGCGAAGCTGGTTCCTGCCCCCTGCGTTGGTTATCGCGCTGGCCATCATTATCCTCCCGATCCGCTGACGCCTCGAACCTGCGAATTTCCTCCAGGACATCCTGCGGCGGTTCCGGGTTGGGAGAACGGTGTTCGGACTGCAGGCGTTGCCCGTAATACTGCAGCCCTAAATCAGCACCGTGATACCCGGAGCCGGCTGGAGCGTCGGAGAGTGTCGCGGGGTACCCCCTGCTTAGATAGCGATACTGTTTCGCAGCAAAGCCAGGGAGGCCCTCCGGCGGCAGATCAGCTCCTGGACGACAACCCGATGAATCGCAGGCGTGATATCCATCGCCCCAACCGACGCCCAAACAACGTCCCAAACGTTGCAACGGTCGCCCTTCTCCGAAACCGTGAGGATGATACTGCTGGCCCTGGCAGTTGTTCTGGAGCCCCAAACAGGCGACGGTAGTGGCTACGGGCAGCACCACCGATCGGCACAACAAGCCAAATCTGTTGAGTTCGCGTGAGAACATTTCCAAACCGCCGGGACTTGAGAACAGAATCGGTGCTTGGGCACAACTTCGTACCGCGTAGCGCTCCGTAGCGATAGTATCGACAGGCGGCGCGTGGCAGTGTACGGCCTAGCTGTTTTTCACGTTGCCAGGATGCGGGAAGGTCACGCACCTGCGGCAGCTGTAGCGTTTTCACAAAGATTGCCGACACACAAGATGCACCACCCACCCTGGGAAAGTATTGTCAAAACGAAGGGGCAGCTCTAGGATAGAATCGCTTGGGAAGCTAGCGTCTTGCCAAGTCAGCGCTTGCAGGCCAGTGAAAACACCTAGGCTACTTTCTCGGTGACTTCGCACACCCGACCAACAACGGACCTTCTGATTCGTGTTACTCGGCCCCGCCAAACGGGAATCGCTGGGAGAACTCTCGAAAGTGGAAAAGGAAACCCGTCAGTTATTGGTCGCAGGCCCTGCGATGCAAGATTAGCAATCCCTTTTTCCGTTCTCGGCACTGACAACAGGTTCCTCGTGACCAGCTCGCCATCTTCCGCAACTCCAAACTCCCAGACTGACCAGCAGACCCGGCCCACCGCCACCGAGGTTGCCGGGATGATGATCCCATCGTTCGTCTTTGATCGCAGTGATCAACTGGCGGTTTATGTGGCGCAGATTATTGCCGACGAAATCCGTCAGCGGGCGACCTTGGGGCAGAACACGGTGATCGGGGTGGCTACGGGTTCGACCCCCGCTGGCACCTATCGAGAATTGATTCGCCTGCATCGCGAGGAGGCCTTGGATTTCAGCCGGGTGATTTTATTCCTGTTGGGGGAATACGTCGGCCTGCCCGCAGATAGTCCGCAAAGTCACGCCCGCTGGATCGCGTCGCACCTCACAGACCACGTCAATATTGAGCTCACGAACGTCCACCTCCCGGATGTTAGCGGCAATGCGGAGGAACTGAAACTGGCCTGTCGACGTCAGGAAGAGGCTCTGGAATCGGCCGGCGGTTTGGACCTGGCGATTTGTGGGATTGGTAAGAATGGGCACCTTGCGTTTAACGAACCTTTCAGCGTTCGGAATAGCCGAACTCGTATCTGCACACTTGATCCGGTGACACGGCTGAATGCGGCGAGTGATTTTTTTGGTTTGGAGCATGTACCCACACACGCCATGACGATGGGGATGGCGACACTGCTGGACGCCCGCAGGATATTGCTGCTGGCAATTGGCGAACATAAATCATCGATTGTCAGCGAGGCGTTTGAACGCCCCGCGACCGATCGGGTCCCAGCCAGCTTTATCCAAGAACATTCCCATGCAACCTTGTTTTTGGATCATCCCGCCGCCAGCCGTTTGATCGGGGTTGCGGCACCGTGGCTGTTGGGAAATATCCATTGGGACTCGCCACTGATCAAACGAGCCGTGTTGTGGTTGTGCCAACAAACCGGAAAGGCGTTATTAAAGCTGGATGATGACGATTTCCGCGCGCATGACTTGCACCAATTGCTTCGGCATCACGGCCCCGCGCAGACACTAGCTCACCGCGTGTTCCGTTGGATGATGGACACGATTGAATACCATCCCGCGGGGCGCGAACCGAAGATCTGTTTGTGCTTCAGTCCGCACCCTGACGACGACGTGATCAGCATGGGGGGGACGTTGATTCGCTTGAATCAGGATGGCCATCAAACGCACATTGCTTACATGACCAGTGGAAACATTGCCGTTTTTGACCACGATGCCCAGCAAGTCGCGGACTTGGTCACGGAATTCCATCGAGTGTTTGGGCTGGACCCGGCCGCCGCCACGGAGATCCAGCGCCAAGTCGACCAGGCGCTGCAGCGGAAGGTCCCGGGGCATCCCGATGCACCCGAGATCCAGAAAATCAAGGGGTTGATTCGTTGGGCGGAGGCGCGAGCGGGGGCCAAGCATGCTGGCTGCAGTCTGGACCATTTGCATTTCCTGGACCTGCCGTTCTACCGCACCGGAACCGTGCATAAAAAACCGGTGGGGCAAGCCGACATCGACATCATCGTGGACTTGCTGCGACGCCTTCAGCCCGATGTCGCTTTTGTGGCGGGAGATTTGGCCGATCCGCATGGAACGCACCGGGTTTGCGCTCAAGCGATCTTTTGGGCGATCGAAGCGATGCAGTTCAAGGGGGAAAAGGTGCCTGAGGTCTTATTGTATCGCGGTGCTTGGCAGGAATACCCTTTGCATGAGATTGAAATCGGGGTTCCGCTTAGCCCCGGCGATATCGAGCAGAAACGGAAGGCAATTTTCATGCATGAAAGTCAAAAGGACGAAGCCTTATTTCCCGGGAATGATCCCCGTGAGTTTTGGCAACGAGCCGAAGATCGCAACCGGTTG
>SLFV01000510.1 GCA_007124075.1 Roseimaritima sp. | reverse complement strand
CTGATATCGGTTGGGGAACCATGGATATACGCTACCAGAAATTCAGCTTCCTTGGGGGCAGGGAAGGTTGGCGATGGGGCGTCGCGGGGAGTGTTTATCGTAAGCGGGCAAATCATCTGCGAATACTCTTAGACGTAATTCGCCCAGGTCACGTCTTTCCCATTGGGCCAGAACCGCCAGCAGTTGCTTTCTGTCACCCGCAGTCGGTCGAAAACAAACACGCATCACCCACGACGGTTCTGGCTGTTCGTCCAGATACAAACCGACTCGCAAAATACCTGGTGCCGCAAATTCCCGAGTGGAACCCCAGTAAAACTGCCGCCACTGTCGCAGTCGGGGCTCGTAGGCTTTGACTAACCAGCGCGACCGCAGGATAAACGGTCGACGTCGAAATTCGTCCACCGTCAATGGATCGGCGTACAGATCGCGAACCGAGTCAATCACCAGTTCGCGTCGCTGGTATTGGTCTGGACGCCAAAAGCGAACATGTGTCGAAAGTGGATAGTGGATCACAATGTTTGCACCGCGATCGAAGCATGGCAGCGACATGTTCGGCACCCCAAGGAACTTGGCATCAATAAATGGGAATTGCTGGCACGAATTGGCAGTCCCGCTAACATCGCCAGCAGAACCGAAACCGAGCTCCGCAGCGGTGCAACTCGCAAAGGGGACATCCCGATCGAATCCTTGTTCAATTCGTTCATCGACATTTTCAGGGTCTCCGGGACACCTTCGGTCAAAAAACCGATTGGTAAAATTTATCGATTTTGCTGATTGCTCTGAATTTGAGACGGTGATCGGCCGATAAGCTGATTTAAAAGGTTGGCTGGTGATGGTGATTCGCGATCCTCCGCGCGGTGGGATTAAAGCGGCCGGAACACTTGGACGCACAGGAGGTGCTCCGTAATGATACTGTGGTCATTCAATCAGATCCTCAAAGTCCGCAAGGCGTTGGCGGGGCGTGATTGTCCCCACCAAATGGCCTGGGGAGTTGCGTTTGGACTGTTACTGGGGCTAATTCCCCACGGTAACCTGGTCGCGATCGGCTTGATATTACTGGTGATTTGCCTGAATCTGAATCATGCGGTTGCCGCAGTCACAGGCGTAGCCGTATCCTTTTTTGCTGCCAGGCTGGACCCCTACACCCACCAGATTGGTCAGTACGTCCTGCTGAACCCCAATTGGTCGGATCATTTGGCCATTGCATGGCAGTTGCCTCTAGCTCCTTGGACCGATCTGAATAACACGGTTGTGATGGGCAGTCTCGTGCTTGGTCTGGCGTTCCTGTTGCCTGCCTATGCAATGAGCTACCCCGCGTTTCGGTTGCTGGCAGCGCGGCGGCGCGGTCGGCAACAGCCCGTCGGAGCATCCGCCATGGATCAGCAATTGGCTTCGCAGCAGTCACAGCCTCCTAGTGATGCACACCTTCACGGTTCGCAGTCAACGACAACGGCGCAAACTGCGGGTCTGAGAATCGATTCGGGACATGGCCAACAAGAAGTCATTCAGACGCAGATCGATGTAATTCGGTTGAAGGACTACCGTCAGGACCAGCCCGAAAACTCCTCGGTACCGGGGAATACCGATACCGAGCAGATCAATGAAGCGTTGAACTACCTATTAGGCCGTCTTCAAGAAAAACGGCAGGAGAGTGCAGCATGATTCGCTGGCGATTCGTATTAACTCGGGTAATCATCGTTATCGCAGTCCTAGCATTGATCCGCTGGTCCGTAGGGCCGCTGGTACACTACGCTAGTTTGCAGACGCTGCAAGGCATTGTTGGTGCCCAGGCTGAGATCGCGCAAACGGAAGTCGGTTTCTTTCCACCACGCTTGCGATACACCGACGTCAAAATTGCCAACCCGCGTCGCAGCAAAGCGTATCAGAACGCTTTCGCCGCGGAACAGGTCGAATTTGTGCTGGATGGCAAAGCATTGCTGGACCGGCGGTTTGTCGTCAGCAATGGACGTATTTCAGGAATTCGCACTGGAGAAGAACGCGAAACGTCAGGGCATCTGGAAAAAGTCATTACTCCCAAATCCGATGAACCCTCTTTCCTGGCACGGCAGCTTTCCTCATTGGGGCAGCAAGCGATCGGAAAGCTGCATGATTCGGTCAGCAATCTAGAAACGGTTCAGCGAAGTGAGGAAATTCGCCGGCAATGGAAAGATGAATATGAATCGCTGGCATCGCGAGCCAGCGAACTGGAAAAAGAGATCCGTGTCATTATTGATGACGCCCGCGGGATCGATAACCCGCTAAGGGATCTGCCCCGATTGCAGGCAACGATTGAACGTGCCAACAAACTGCAGATCGAAGCTAAAACGATCCGTGACCGCATGAATGCCTTGCCGCAACGTGTGCAGGCCGACTGGCTGGTGATTGAGGAAGCGAAACGAAACGATTTGGCTCAGGTTCAGCATTACATCCCTGGACCGGTCGATTCAATGGAAAATTTGGGGCCTGGGCTACTGGGCGAAATCGTACGAACTCAGGTGCAAAGCATCAAGGATTACCTCAGTACCGCCAGGGAGGTTGCGGACCTTACGGTTTTGGCACCTGAGAGGGAGGAACGTTGCCGGGGTGCCAACATCGCCTTGGTCCCAGGCGGGCGTCCCACCAGTTTCCTGGTCCGACATTGCCAACTGGATGGTGCGGCCCGCATCAATGGCGATTCATTTACGCTGAAGGGTGCGGTGGAGAATTTGACGACGCAGACGGAACGCCTGCAGGACCCTTTGCGAGCTCGGTTTCGCTTGGAGGGCCCGCGCGTCGTTCGCGTTGATTTCCAACGTTTTTATAACGAACCGGAACATCTTCTACCCAGAGATGTGCTGACCGTTCACTGGCCCAAACTGCAGGTCAGTTCGCAACAAGGAAGCGTGTCATCGGATCTGCGCCTGACCGCCACCGGGGGTGACCTGGATTTGTTTGTACAAATCGAAGCGGTCGGGGAATACCTACAAGGCCAGTTGATTTCGCGACAATCACAAACGAACCTGGAATTGCAAGCCTCACCCAGATATGCCGATTTGGCAATCGTTCGATCACTGCAACGTACGGTGAGCGAAATCGATCATTTGGAGGTCAGCGCAACGTTTGAGGGGACCTTTCGTGGTATTGACCTGCAGCTTGCCACGAGCCTCTCCAACGTCTTGTCACGAGGCGTTCGGACCGCAGTGCAGGAACAGGTTGCCGACAGCAAGCGACAGCTTAACGAGCGGATTGAACAGGAACATCGTGAGCACGTGCAGAAACTGCAGCAGTGGTTATCGCAACAGCACGAATCTACCCAAAAGTTGCTAGCCAAAGCCGATCAGGAGATTGACTCGCTGAAAGGCAGACTGACCAGCGAATTGCCTGCTGCCAGCACTTATCTTGGGCGTTTGCGGTCATCGTTGAAATAGTTACGTTGTGACGGTTCGGTGGACGTGCCGATCGGGAGCCCGATCAGTGCGGGCAGTCGGTGCGTGAAATCTGGTCGGCGGGAAGTTCAATTCGTGAAATCAGGGCAGCAATCTCGTCCAGCCTTTGTCCAACGCTTGCCACATCCGCCCGGCGCGCGGCATGTTGTAGTTGATCGCACGGCCCGACAAAGGGGGCGAACCCCAAAGTGCCAGTGGAGCCTTTCATCCAGTGAGCGAGTTCCGCAACTTGCTG
>SLFV01000057.1 GCA_007124075.1 Roseimaritima sp. | reverse complement strand
TTCCAGACGCTGGATTTCCTTGTCGGTGATGATTAGCTTTTTGATGTTTTTCCCATTGGTGCGCCAAATCTGTGCCGGAAAGTGTTTGGTCTCCGACGAGCCATCGGTGTAGTGGACGTCCAAAATAATCGGCATCACCACGCCGCCATGGTTGTGGAACTGGACAACATAAAAATGGGTTTTTCGTTGAATCAACGCTTTTTCATGTTCATCCAAAGAATCCACAAATCGCTGGAAAGCCTTTCGCGATTCCTCCGTCACTTGCAGGCGATCAAAGTCGTTGTAGAAATCCTTTAATGATGGATAAGCATCAACTCGTTTGGGCAGATCAGCATTCCGCTCGCTCGAGAGGCTGGGTTTTCGCTGTTGTTGCTCGATACGTTTACGCTCACTGGCCTGATCGGGGTCTCCCGAATCAATCACATACAATCGCACTGAGTCGATCCCGATGTCAACGTGATCGGTACTGTAAAACCAGCCTCGCCAGAACCAATCCAAATCGACCCCCGACGCATCCTCCATCGTGCGGAAGAAATCCGCCGGCGTCGGTCGGCGGAACTTCCAGCGTCGCGCGAACTCACGAAAAGCAAAATCAAAGAGTTCTCTGCCTAGAATTGTCTCTCGCAAGATATTTAACGCCGTCGCTGGTTTGGCGTAGGCATTGGAGCCGAGTTGCAGGACCGAATCGGCGCTGGTCATCACTGGCATTTGGTTGCCGCTGCGCATGTAAGCAACAATATCCGCCGGTTCGCCTCGACGACTAGGGTACCCTTCCTCCCATTCCTGTTCGGCCAGGTATTGCAAAAAGGTGTTCAAGCCTTCGTCCATCCACATCCACTGACGTTCGTCACTGTTGACGATCATCGGGAAATAGTTGTGTCCTACCTCATGGATGACCACCGAGATCAATCCGTATTTGGTCTGGGCGGAATAGGTGCCGTCGGGTTCTGGACGTGGCCCATTGAAGCAGATCATTGGATACTCCATCCCATGAACAGGCCCGTTCACACTGATCGCCACCGGATACGGATAATCGAACGTGTAACGACTATACACTTCCAAAGTATGCACAATGGAATGCGTGGAATACTTGCTCCACAGTGGCTCGCCTTCGTTGGGATACAGCGACATCGCCAACACCTGCTGGTCGCCCGACTGATGGGTCATCGCATCCCAGATGAACTTGCGACTACTGGCAAAGGCAAAATCCCGAACATTTTTGGCTTCGAATACCCAAGTTTTCGTGGACTCGCTGCGAGAACCTTCGTTCGCCTTGGCTTCCTCCGGTGTAATCACGAAGATCGGTTCCGCGGCCCCCCGCGCCGATTTCAATCGAGCCCGCTGTTTTTTTGTCAAGACATCCTTTGCATTCGTCAGCTCGCCGGTCGCGGTCACAACATGATCGGCAGGCGCGGTGATCCGTACCAAATAGTCGCCGAAATCCAGCGTGAATTCACCCGATCCCAAAAACTGTTTGTGTTGCCAACCGGTGTAGTCGGTGTAGGCGACTGCGCGCGGAAACCACTGAGCGATTTCGTAGATGTAATTGTCGTCGGCCTCGAAGTATTCGTAGCCGCCACGGGCGCGGATTAGTTTGGCATCGACAATGTTGAAAGCGAAATCGACCTCGATCACGGTTGATTTGCCGGGAGCCAACGTTTGAGGCAGATCGACTCGCATCATTGTTTTCACGATCGTGCTGGGTAACACATTGCCGGATTCGTCGGCCACACGCGTGATGTCGTAGCCACCAGGAAATTTTTCTCGGGCCAACAGTGTTTTCATCGCATGAAAGCTGACGCGACCATCCAACGAGGGGGCGACCGCGGTCATCACGGCGTCCGAATCGGGGCGAAAGATGTTTTGGTCCAACTGCATCCAAATGTATTGCAGCGGGTGTGGCGACAAATTGTGATACGTCATACGCAGCGATCCGCTAAGTCGCTGTTGTGTATCGTCCAGCGTCACGTCGATCTGGTAATCGGCACGTTGTTGCCAATAGCTTGGACCGGGAGCCCCCGCGCCCGTACGGTAGCTGTTAGGCGTGGGCAGCCACTCTTCCAACTGGCGAAAGTAGTCCGGAAGATTATCGCGTTTCGCATTGGGGAGGGGTTGTGCCAAACCCGTCGATACGAACACGCATACCAACGCAACACTGGGCAACACTAATTTCAAGACAACCATCAATCGCGATCCAAGCCTGTCGGGAGCGTAAACGCGTGGGTTTGAGACACTAAACTCCACGAGGGTCACTACAGTCTACTCAAACCTGACGCTTTGACAGCGGTTAGAATTGGCGATCCACCGAAAATCTTGCCAAGCTTTCCAGGATTTGGCGCGCCGGACTATTCGGCAGACGGTCGACGGCGTCGATCGCCTGACGCACAAAATCCAACGCCCTCCGCCGCGTGTAGATTGCGGCGTCGCTGTTGGCTAGAAATGGCTGCAGTCTCTCCAGTCGGATGGCCGCAGGTCCCTGTAGGATCTCCCGGATTGCGTCCCGTTGCTGCTCGTCGCTAACGGACAACAGTCGGATAATCGGCAGCGTCAGCTTTCCTTGCAACAGATCGGTACCCAAAGTTTTTCCCGTTTGCCCTACATCCCCCCACAGATCCAAGTAGTCGTCGGCGATTTGGAATGCAATCCCCAAGGCGGTTCCAAACTGCTGCAAGGATTCAATTTCCTGCTCCCGAGCGCCCGCGTACTTGGCACCCAGGCGACACGCCACCGCACATAGCTCTGCGGTCTTGCCATGAATAATGCTTAGGTAGGCCTGTTCGTCCAATTCCAGGTCCCCTTGGCTGTGAATCTGCCGGAGTTCCCCCTCGCAAACCTGCCGTGCCGCTTCGCCAATCAACTGGCAAACGTCAACGTCGCCCAAGCTGGCGGCAAGGTAAAAGCTTTGCGCAAACAGATAATCACCGAGTAAAATGCTGGTTTGTTGATCCCACTTGGCATTGACCGTCGGTAGGTGGCGACGCTGATCCGCACCATCCAGCACGTCGTCGTGAACCAGCGTCGCGGTGTGGATCATTTCAAGCACCGTAGCAATGACCACATGGGTTTCGGAAATCTGGCCGCCGGCCCCTCCAGCCAGCAGTACCAAAGCGGGCCGTAATCGCTTGCCTCCCAGCAGGACACCGTGCCGTAAAATAGGCGCCAAGCATTCGTACCGGCTTTGCAGTTCTTGCTGCAACCGATGCTCAACGCGCTCAAGCAAAGGCCCCAGTTCGCTGTCCGCGAAAAGCTTGGCAACCGCTGCGGTGCTTTGTTGCGACCTTGCCACAACACTAGAGGCTGGATGCATGACCATTACCCGAAGATGAACTAGAAGACGACAGCAACCACTCTGGTTGGTGCCTGCGACCATCCGTCAGGCGACTAACCGTCGTTAGGACAATGCAACAACATGCATCCCACTGCGTTTGTGGGCTATTTCAGACACTTTTCGCCGATCGCCAGATCCGGCCCGTGGGCTCCCAGGCCGCCACCCGGGAGGCAGACGCGTTTTTCCGGAATGGCGTTTACCTGACGACGTGTCCTACTTCTTGGCTTTTTTCTTTGCCTTGGCGGCAGGCTGCTTTTTGCTGGTTGACTTTGTTGCCACCGCCTTCTTGGCCGTCGCCTTCTTGGCGGTCGATTTCTTGGCGGTTGATTTCTTG
>SLFV01000160.1 GCA_007124075.1 Roseimaritima sp. | reverse complement strand
GGTGCTCCCACGGTGTCTCCCATCGATCCTAGTCAACCGATGGCGGCTCGTTCGGGCCATTTTCCAGGGACCGCCAAAAATGTCATTTTCCTGTTCATGGCCGGTGGGCCCAGTCAACTAGATTTATTTGAAGATAAACCCAAGCTACGACAATTCAGTGGCCAAGCACCCCCGGAAAGCTTGATGGCCGGGAAGCGGTTCGCATTTCTGAAGGGAAACGAGACGCTGCTGGGAACCAAGTCTCATTTTGGGCGTTATGGACAATGCGGAATGGAACTGAGCGACCTGCTTCCCGAACATCGCAAGATCGTCGATGAAGTGTGTTGGCTGCGCGGCATGACGACCGACGTTTTCAACCATGGCCCCGCTAAACTCTTTATGAACAGCGGGTTCCAGGCTCCCGGACGGCCTGCGATGGGATCGTGGGTCACCTATGGATTGGGCAGTCAGTCAAATGATCTTCCCGGTTTTGTGGTACTGCAATCAGGGCCGCGCGGTCCGCGAGCCGGGGCAAGTCTATGGAGCAGCGGCTTTCTGCCAAGCTCCTATCAAGGCGTCCCCTTTCGAGGCCAAGGTGATCCGATCCTGCACTTGCGGAGCCCCGAAGGTCTAACGCGAGAGCAGGAGCGGGGTTTTTACGACACCGTTGGTAAGCTGAACCGGTTGCGATTGGACGAGTCGGGTGACCCTGAGATCTTGACCAGAATCAACGCCTATGAAATGGCCTTTCGCATGCAAACCAGTGCTCGCGAATTGATGGCGATCGAACAGGAAACCCAGGAGACGCTGGAACTGTACGGAGTCACCCCTGGTCAGCCATCGTTTGCAAGGAACTGTTTGCTGGCCCGCAGGCTGGTGCAGCGCGGCGTTCGTTTTGTTCAGCTTTATCACACCAACTGGGATCATCATGGTGGCCCTACCGAAAATCTGGACAAACACCTACCGGAAGTCTGTCGCGACGTTGATCGCGCGTCCGCTGGTTTGGTGATGGATTTAAAGCGCTGCGGTTTACTGGATGATACGTTGGTGATTTGGGCTGGTGAATTCGGCCGCACGCCACTGGGTGAGGTTCGCGAGAATGTCGGAAGGGACCATCATGTCGACGCGTTCACCTTGTGGTTGGCCGGTGGCGGTGTGAAACGCGGTTTCATCCATGGTCAAACCGACGAACTGGGCTTTGGCGTCGAGGAAGGCGAAGTCCACGTTCACGACTTGCACGCGACCATTTTGCACCTACTGGGTTTTGACCACGAACGCCTCACCTATCGTTTCCAAGGCCGTGACTTCCGTTTGACAGACGTCCACGGTCGGATCGTTAATGAAATCCTTGCCTAGCAGAACAACGCCAGAATCGCGGACTCGACCCGTTGCCTAGTGACCCGCCTAGATCGAGGAAGCGGGCACGCATCGGGTAAACTGCTGGCCGACCACGGTTATGCCTTCAGTTTGAACCTTGCCGTTGGGTTCACCACGGACCACGAACGTAATGCACACCAAACTGATCGGTGTGACTTGGCCACGCAGGCGTGTGCAGGAACCCCTGCCTGGGAGCGTACCCGTAACCCGGATTGGACACGCCGTACTGATGATGAATCGGGTACATCTTATTCTGACTGACCCCCCAACTATACGTTTGACGCATGTGGGATGTCGGGGGGACCACCAACGCGGTCGGTTGGCCGTACTGGATAGGATGGTACGGACCGTGCCAGGGACGCTGAGCGGCAAAGTTCATGGCCCAGATGTGCGTCCGACCGTAGGGGTCCATAGCGTTGCCTTTGCTGTTAACGAGACTGGCCAGTGTCAAAACAGTTACGGCAAGCAGCAGCATACGTCGGTTCATGGCTCGGGTTCCATGGAGGAAACAAAGGGACAATTCGATTGGCGTTCAACGCGTTACGTTTCTATCGCGGCAACCGGATCTTATTCCAATATAAATTACTTACCGCCTGGCGAACTGGCGGGTAATAATAATGAACTTTTGTCCGATTCATCCCGCGACCGTTGTCGTAGTAGTTGTGGAAGCGGTCGGTATGCTTGTACAACATCTCGTGGGGCATGAATGGCTGGTAAGTGTAAAACGTGTGCCCAACCAAAGGCGGAACAGGCTGTGGCGCGATGTACATTTGCGCGTTGACCCCGTTGACCGGACCTTGGGTGTACTGGTTGAGAAACAGATCGGGCTGACCGTACGACCGGTAATTCAAACCGCCGTGACCAGCATGTTGCATCCCAGCGGCTTGATATTCATGCCCCTGGGTGCCAGGGGTACCGCCCACCACCGTATCGGAAATGACCTGGGAACCCACAATATGTTCGGCATATTGTGCCGATACCATCTCGGCAGTCAGCATGAAAAACGCGACAACGGTGGCAAATTTGATTGCATTACGCATGACAGATGTCCCTCCCTGAATCGATCTAGCCAAGCCCTGCGGGTATCGACCCCGCACGCGCGGGCAAAGGCAGGACGGCTTCCTGGTGGATAATTCGGTTGCTGCCAGGTTATCAGGCCAATGTTTATTAACCAATTCAACCCTTCGCACCAATATGCCCAGGTCACCCTATTTTGACGCCTGGGTTTTGTTCGCTACGATCGCTACAATCGTGAGAACCTATTCAGGAAGCAAATAGACGTTGCGAATCCGTATTTGCCGCGCAAATCAACTGCAGAGTGAATTTTTCCAACCGTTGTCCATTAGTCCAAGGTAGTTCTGCGTGTCGAAACGGCGTTCTTCCCGCTCTTCTTCCGATCGAATCAAGACCTCCCCAAACGGTAACGGGCAAGCCCTTGACGGGGGCGACCGCCTGCAACCGGTTCCGCTGCGGCTTGCAGCGCAATCCCGCTACTTGAATTATTCACTGTCGGTGATCACCAGCCGCGCGTTACCTGATGTGCGCGACGGGCTGAAACCCGTCCAGCGGCGAATCCTGTACGCGATGGATCAACTAAACCTGACCGCCACGGCAAAACATCGCAAGTGCGCAAAAGTCGTTGGCGATACGATGAGCAACTATCATCCGCACGGCGACAGCTCGATTTACGAAGCATTGGTAAGGATGGCACAACCGTTTGCGTTGCGCATGCCTTTGGTGGATGGCAGCGGCAACTTTGGATCGGTCGATGGTGACAATGCCGCCGCAATGCGATACACCGAATGCCGCATGACAACGATTACGGCGGAACTACTGACGGACCTTGCCACGCAGACGGTTCCGTTTCGCCCCAATTACGACGGGACGCGAAAAGAACCGGTTGTCCTGCCCAGTCGGATGCCTAACCTGCTGGTTAACGGTGCAACGGGAATCGCCGTCGGCATGGCAACCAACATCCCACCGCATAACTTGCGAGAGGTCTGCAACGCGTTGTTGAAACTGTTGAAAGACCCGGACATCAAGGACTACCAATTGGTCGCCAACGATGCGATTTCTGGGCCCGACTTCCCCACGGCGGGACAAGTCATCAACAGTAAGGAAGAACTGCGGGAAATTTACCAAATCGGTCAAGGGACAATCAAATTGCGTGGCACTTCGCTGGTCAACCCTCCGGGAAGTAAAGCCGCTGGCGGTGCTACCAACAAGAAAAACGCGATCCTACAGATCACTTCCATTCCCTATGGCGTCAATAAAGCCGCGATGGTGGAACGAATGGCGGAGCTGGT
>SLFV01000234.1 GCA_007124075.1 Roseimaritima sp. | reverse complement strand
GTTTACATGAACACAAACCCACCGCTGGCACCGATTAGCAGGTGCGGAAGCAATAGCAGTAGGAGTTGTGGCAAACGGTTCATACGGGCAAGATAAACCGAGTCAGGATCGCAGTCAAGTCGATGCGCCGTGAATCGTACTGGCGACTCGGCCAGATTTTCGCATCCACGATCAAAAACGACTTGCAATCCAGGTTTCCGTGACGATTCCGATAAAACCGCGAAATTTGGAATAAATTGTGTTGACTTGGATAATCGCTACCGTTGATACTTTGGCATACCGCATCTGAAGGATCGCAGCGTTCCGGTCGGATCACTGCGTGTTAAGTTGTGGTGGTCGGTTGCATTGTGATTTTAAGGTTGGGCGGATCTTGAGCAAAGATCCTCATCCCGCGGGTACTGCTTGCAGGGCCCGTTATTGGCAATCCTATTTTCTCAATCGGAACCGACCGCTTGTAACATTCTTCAGATACATTCACTACGATTCGGCTGGGAACACCACCCGGCAAAGGAGCGACTTTTTGGTGGCATTGGCACGAAGACCTGTTCAACCGGAACAGCGAGATCCGACTCGCATTAATTCTCAAATACGCATTTCTCCGATTCGCGTGATTTCTGCCGACGGTGAACAACTGGGAATCATCCCCACCGAAGTTGCACTGGAAAAAGCTCGCGATGCGGGCTTGGATTTGGTCGAGGTGGCTCCCAACGAGCGGCCTCCGGTTTGCCGGATCATGGATTACGGCAAATACAAATACGACAAGAACAAGAAGAAGCACCAGGGGGGGACGCACAATAAGACTAAGGAAATTCGTCTGCGTCCCAAGACCGGTCAGGAAGACATCAACACGCGTGTCAGGCAGGCGATTAAGTTTTTGCAGAGCAAGGACAAAGTCCAGGTTTCTGTGCTATTTCGCGGCCGAGAAATGGCCCACGTGGAGGAGGGTCGCAAGGTGATGGAAGGGGTGATCGAGACGCTGAATGAATATGGCAAGGTCGAGACTCCGCCGCAGCAGCATGGCCGCCGAATGATCTGCATGCTGGCTCCAAGGTAGTCCTGCATTGATCGGGCTTGATAACGAGATGCCTTGCCAACTGAGGACCTTGTGCCAGACGCTGCAGCAACTAGCTCCGCTGGAATTGGCGGAATCCTGGGACAATGTTGGTCTTCTGGTCGGGGACCCCGATGATTCGGTATGGCGGGTGATGACCTGCCTGACGATCACCCCGCCGGTGGTTCAGGAGGCGATTCAGCGCGAGTGTGAACTGGTGGTTGTTCACCATCCGTTGCCGTTTAAGCCGCTGCAGCGGATCACTGCCGAATCGCCCCCAGGCCGCATGCTGCTGCAGTTGATCCGCGCAAACGCCGCGATTTACAGTGCTCATACGGCTTGGGATTCGGCCGAATCGGGTATCAATCAGCAGCTTGCCGGGAGCTTACGATTACAATCGGTCCGGCCGTTTCATCCCGCCACGACCAACGGTGGCGAAACCGAGCAGGCAGGGCCGACGGTGTCGGTCATGGGTGCTGGTCGGTTTGGTGATTTGCAATCCCCGGCCGATTTGCGTTCGCTCGCGACCGCGCTGCAACGCTTCACGGGGGCCAGCCAAGTGCGGTGCGTTGGTTCCGCCGAAAAGTTGTGTCGGCGGGTCGGTATCGCCTGTGGCAGCGGTGGCAGTTTTTTGCCCGTCGCCATCCAGTCGGGGTGTGACGTCCTGGTGACGGGGGAAGCCAGCTTTCACAGTTGTCTGGAAGCGGAAACCGAGGATTGCCCGCTCATCCTGCTGGGGCATTATGCCAGCGAACGTTTTGCGATGGAAATGCTGGCAGATGAATTGCGAAGGCAGCATCCCCAACTGGAGATCTGGCCAAGCCAAGCGGAAGCCGATCCGCTGTCTTTGCCCTGAGGAACGCGGCGGATCATCGTCCAAACCGGCTGGAATTGCTTGCGCTCCGTTGCGGCTCCATTGCCAACCGCATACGCTCTTCTAGAATGCAGGTAGACCCGCACCACGCCACCAAGTGAATACCCAAATGCCCACAGCAAGAAAAACAGAGCGTTGGCTGGCCGCCTTACCCGTTTATAACGAAGTCGCTTACGTTCGGCCGGTGTTGGATGAGGTCCTGCGTTACATTCCTCATGTCTTGGTCGTTGATGATGGTAGCAGTGACGGGACTTCGGAACTACTCGATCAGCGTCGTGACGTGCAGGTGATTCACCATGAGGAAAACCGAGGTTACGGGGCAGCGCTGACCACTGCGTTTCAATACGCGATCAATGAGGGCTTTGCTGGGGTCATCACCCTGGATTGCGACGGCCAGCACGAACCGCAGCGGATTCCGCGGTTTATCGAAGCCGCCAAGGCTGTCGATATTGTCTCTGGCAGCCGTTACCTCAAGCATTACGCAGGTGACAGCTCGCCACCCCAGCAACGCATGTTTATCAATCGTTGCATCACGCAGCGTCTGAACGAGTTGTTGGGGCTTCAATTGACCGATGCATTTTGCGGTTTCAAAGCCTATCGGACGGTGGCCCTGGGACAGCTTCAGATTACCGACACGGGGTATGCCATGCCGCTTCAATTGTGGGTTCAGGCCGCCGCAGCCCAGCTCCGGATCATCGAAATTCCCGTGCCTTTGATCTATCTCGATCTCGCTCGCTCGTTCGGCGGTTCTTTAGACCATGCGGAGACCCGGCTGCGGCACTATAATCGGGTAATCGATCAAGCGTTGCTGGCCGCTGGGCTGGAGGCATACCAAAGTAGCGAGCCCCGCCGCGCCGTTTGTAGAAATTCGCGAGGATGACGCTCCTGGACGATCCTGTACCGTACGTCGCCTACGAAGTGCCTAGGCATGACCGCACCGCGTTTGTTCATCCAGCGATCGCTTCGGCAGGCCATTTGCTAAGTCACAGCCGCGTTGCAGCCGCGCACTGGGATTGGAAGTTAGGCGAAGAACCGATCGCGTTTTGGAGGTCGCAGGCGCGCCGGGAGTTGCTGGAAGCGGCAGTCCGATACACCTCCGCATATCGGCCCTATGACGGCGTTGTGGACGCAGACCGGATCGTCATGGCGGGACATCAACCGGAACTGTTTCATCCAGGTGTCTGGTTTAAAAACTATGCGCTTTCGGTGATTGGTCGGGATTTTCAAGCCACCGCTGTGAACCTGGTAATCGATAACGACTTGCGCGGCAGCAGCAGCATTACGGTGCCGACGCGGACAGGTGCGGGGGTTACGGCGAAGACGATCGAGTATGACGATCCAGGGCTGGCGGTCCCGTTTGAGCAGCATCGGATTGCCAACCGCGATCGCTTTGAACGCTTCGCTGGGGAGGTTGCCGATTCGGTCCGTCCGTGGGTTGGTGACCCGTGTGTCGTACCCATGTGGCAGCACGCCAAGGAAGCGATCCGACGCTGCGGCAACATCGCTTGCGCGATCTCCAGTGGGCGACACGCGTTGGAAGCCAGCCTGGGTTGGCAGACGCTGGAATTGCCACTGAGCATTGTTTGTCGCGGTTCGTCGTTTGCGGCATTCGTGCTGGCCTTGGTCACGGATTTGCCCCGTCTGCACAAATGTTACAATTCAGCGGTTGTCCACTACCGGCGAGCACACCGGATTCGCAGTTCGGCTCACCCGGTCCCCTTGCTGCGACAACAGGACGGTTGGTGGGAGGTGCCGCTGTGGACCTACGACGATGCGCGATCCAATCGTCGTCCCGTTTGGGTTCGATCGGAGGGGAACCGACGGTACTTTTCGGACCGGGAGGGGACGACAATCCAGATTCCCGGTCATTCGGAAGATCCTAGTTTGGAACCAGAACGATTGCTGCGGGCCTTGCAAGCGGCCAACGTCAAGCTGCGGCCGCGTGCTTTAGTGACAACGATGTACGCCCGCCTGTTGTTGTCTGATTTGTTCCTGCACGGGATTGGTGGTGGAAAGTATGATCAACTGGGAGACCGTATCATTCAACGGTTCTTCGGTGTGGCCCCCCCGCCGTTCATGGTGCTGTCGGCAACCGTGATGCTGCCGGGAATCCAGCGAGATAACCAGCCGTCAGAAATCGCACGCCTGCGAAGCCGGTTGCGTGACGTGAGATTCAATCCGCAACGGTTTGCAGATCAAATTCCGGGCTCAAATTTGCTAGCGGAGCATGAAGCCCTACGCAGTAGCGTTCCCGAAGCAGGCCAACGCGGACGCTGGCACCGACAGATTTCCCGACTGCGTGATCGATTGGAATCGGAACTGGCGCCGGTAAAACAGCGAATGCTTGGCGAACTAAGCACCGCCGTAAAAGCTCAGAAACAGACAGACCTGTTGGCCAGCCGTGAATGGCCGTTTTGCATCTATTCCACCGAAATGCTGGTCGCTCGCTTTGCGGAAATGCTCCGCTAACGCATGCTTAGCGAAACAAATCAAACGGATCGACTTCCCGCGGCCTGCCCGACGCGTCAGTCTCCGCTTCGCCATCAACGTCGGCCTCCGGTTGGGGTTGCTCATCGGTGAATTCAAACTGAAGGGTCGCCGCCCCCACGCCAGCGGAAACGATTTTCTGATCGCTATCGACACTCAGGCGGATCGCGATGTCGGTACTGAAACTGGGTAATTTCAAACCGCGACGTTCGGACTTTATCTCCCCCGTCGCCGCATCGATGGCCAAGACCGACAACAATTTTTGCCGGGTCGACGTATTGGTCGGCGAATACACCGCTTGAGCCCGGTTCAGTACGATCAGTGGCGAACCGAGAGCCTGCGACAGTGTGCAACCCCACGGACCGTCGGGCAAATCCAACGTCCACACCGTCTGCCCCGACTGTTGATCGATACAAAGCAGCGGTCCATCGACCCGTGAAACCATGTTTCCCTGAGCCACTTCGGGGTCCAACGTGTTTGGTTCGCGCTTGGGTTTTTCATTCGTCTCCGGAGCGATGATTATGTGCTGATCGCGGACCAGAACGTGGACTCCACTAAGTTTTTCAATCGCACCAATCTGTTGCTCGCAAACCTGCCGTCCCTGCACCAGATCCCAGACATCCAAGTGACCGTCGGCCTGCAGTAACGTCAGCCAGCGACCATCGCTGATGCGTCCTTTGACAATCGTGCCCGCTGAATCGGAGCGATCAAACGTCTGCTGCAAGACGACTTCGTTGCTGAAGACGTCGGTCAGCGTTACCGATTCGGGCAAATTCGTACTGACCGTTTTGTAAGTTAACAAATGGCGGCCCGTGGCAAACCACAAACGCTCGTCCAGTGGCCACGTGTGCTGGTCCAGTCGTTTCCCGTCGATCGTCCGAAAACGCTCGACCATTCCCTGGTTACCCGTCCGCGAAACGACCGCCACTTGGTCATCGGCGGCCAACACCCAGCCCGCCTGGGCCACACCGCCCGTGGACCACTGCAGCCCTCGCCGCGCCAAGTCAAACGCCTGTAGTTGGCCAGCGTTAAGCACGAACACCTGATTTCCGTGGATGGGGCCCAAGCGGTATTCCCCGGGACTGGTCTGGCGCGGTTCATCGGGGCGATCACCACGCCGAGGCTCACTGATTTCGTAGCGTTTGTTGTAATCACCAAAGGGGGTTGCGGAACTGACCGAACGGGCTTGCCTGCCTCCCAATTCGTCCCGCCAGGGATGCCGCCACAGCAAGGCGTCGCTACGCCCTGAGACGGCCGCAAACAAATCCACCGCGATCAGTTCCCGCGGCATCAAAGCTACCAGCGTCCCGCCGTCAATCATGGCCGCGCGGATGCCGTCACCCCCTTCGCTAGGTTCCCCGCTGATCGACGCTGTCACTCGCCCCTCAGGATTACGGATCGCCAGACTTTTGCCATCTTCGGTAATGATTTGGAACGCCTGCACGTGTTGTCCGCTACGAGCCTGAACATCCAACAGGTCGGGCAACGTAAACCGTGCCCCTCGCGCGGACTGAGGCAGAACCCATTTCGTGCGAACGTAGGCTGGCCACTCCGGCTCTGGTTCAACATCGGGTCCTGGATCAAGGCCCGCCAGTTGTTCGGAAAACGAATCGTCCGGCAACGACTCCGCCAATTTTTGCAGCCGCGCTCGCTGAACGCGAGCATCAACGTTGAAACCGCCAGCTTCATAAATCCGATAAAGTGCGATGTGGTAGGGCAAGGCGGCACGGGGATCGTCGCGCTGCTGGATCGCCGCCATGGCGGTTCGTTCGGCGACTGCCAAAGATGCTTCGGCCGTCAATTCGTCCAACAGTTCCAGTTGCAACTCGTCCGCGCCCGGGCTGGCAGTGAAATGCCGCACCATTCGCAGTTTCAGACTACTGGAACCGTTGCGGTTTTCGTTCATGTACGCAGTAACGACCGCGTTGATTTCGTCCGCCTGGGACGGTGTTGCCAACCGGATCGCAGACAGAACCTGACCGGCAATCCAACTATCCAGGGAGGGACGTTGTTGGCCATCGGGACTGCGGTTGGAACGGATGCGGTCTTCAATTTCCTTATTGCGAACCAATAACTTGGACAGCTCCACAACCTGTTTCACCGCCTCCACGGGACGCTCGCCTTGCAGGCTGCTGCGAGTCATCAAGGCCAGCAGTTCTGCCTTACGCTCTGGAAACCGGACCAACGACTGCAATGGCTCCAAAAGCTCCGTATGCGCATCAAAATCGTCCTGCAACGCACTGAGCATTGCCGTGACCGATAACTGTCGCACGTCCTCGTCATCAGGATCCACTTGACGGGCTTTGGCGAGGGTCTGCAACGCCTGCTGTCGCTGCCCCGCTTCGATCAACAGTTGTGACTTGCGCAACAAAGCCCACAAATCGTCAGCATTGGCCGCCAGGCGAAATTCCACTTGGGACTCCAAGACGTCCTGTCGCTGAGACACCGCCAGTTCCGTCGGCCCCTGGCTGATGATTTCGCCATCGCCCTGAACCAGGTTGCCCAGTTCGAAACCAAGCTGCTGTCGACTGGCAATCTGACCGTCGGACAATTGCACTGACACCAACTGTCGATTGGTTAGCGGAACAAAATAAACGCCTTCGCCAAACAAACCGGTCCCGGCAACCTGAGCGTTGTGTCCCGTTTCCGGAACAACGGCTTCCCACAAACGTTCGCCCGTGTCGCTGTCGTACGCATGAACCTCCCGACTGCCCACCAACAGCAAACGACCGTCGTGGACTCCCGCGAGGTAGCGGTAATCTCCACGCGGGATATCCTGGAACACACGTTGCCCGGTCAACAGGTCCAAGGCCAGCAGCCGATCCGATTCAATGGGGGTGATAAACAGTTTGCCATCGATAATCTGGGGCGTGCCGTCGTGCCAACGCTGCAACAACCGTTGAGGGTCAACGGAACCGCGTCCGATGGCCATATTGATCAGTTCCGAACTGCGCCGATAGCGGACGCCCCACAGCAAGCTGCGGGTTGTCAAATCGACCGCCGTCACCGCACCGGCACCCGTCGGACATATCAAGACACCATCGCTGTAGGCCGGCATCGCGCCTGAGATGCGACGGGCAATGTCGGTTTCGATATCCCCCATTTCGATCGTCAGTAACTGCTGCGTCCATAGCACCGCGCCGGTAAGCGGTTGCAGGCACAGCAAACGAAGGTCGCCTGCAACTTCCGCAATTACATACAGCAGCCCGTCCACAGGTAACGGAGGTCCCAGGAAAAAAGCATCGCCCAGCGGCGAAGGGATTTCCTCGCCAACCCCCAAACGCCACAGCAACCGCCCCTCGGATTTCAGGTCCAAGGCGACCAATGTATTGGCACCGACGTTTTTCCGCTCCGCGACCCCTCGCTGCACCGGTTGGAAACCGAACGCTCCAAACCGCCGATTCGGCTCCATTTCACTAAGATCATCCAATAGGAACACCCGCTCCCCATCGCTGCTCAGCCGACCGTACGGCAAGTCAAACCAAACACGTTGTTTCAAGCCGAAATCGGTGCCGTCACGGTCGGCTTCCAAGGCCACCGGGTCGGGGTCCGCAGTCGCACTTTCCCAAGGGTACTCCCAGACTCGCTTGCCAGTGCGAAAGTCGACTCCCATCAACCGCTGCGTGGTCCGCATCAAAACCTGATTATCCACCAGCAAGGGAAGCCAACTGGCGGGCGTCAAATTCCCGCGATTGGCCAACGATTCGCTAAATTCCTGAAGCGCACGTAGCTCGATCGCACCGCCGTGGGTCTCCACTTTCCAACGCTCGCTGCTGATCGGTGACGAACCCCCGATCGAAAGGCTGCGGGAAGCGTCACCTCCCGCAATCGGGTACTGCTCCAAAGCCGAAGGGAGACTGGTTGTCTGGAGCGGAAAGTGTTGACGCAGCCACGCAATTTCCTCGCCGTCGGTGATCGCAGGTAGCGTTCCCGCCGCGGTTTGGTATCGGACCTGCGCCGATGGATCGTCTGCCGTGCCTCCATCGCCGGTCCGTCTGCCGCGCAGTGCATCGTTAACCAGTGCGGCCTCGCGATTGGATTGGTCCAGCGCGACGGCCAGTGCCAAATCCAATTGCGATCCCAGCAACGTGGCGGCACGACGTTGGGCGGCCAAACGCTGCAGCAAGACGGACGCCGCGCGAGGGCTTCCGCTGCGAAGGTAATGCTGACCAAGCAGATAGGCGGCCTGGTAGCCTGCGGGTGTGTGATAGTAACGTCGCACGATTTCGCGCAGCGCTCGCCAATCGCGACCCGCGGTCGCCGCGTCCAATTCACGCTGCGCGACCGCGCCATAGTTCAATTCATAAATTTCCAAAGCGCTTTCCGGCAGTCCACCCAGCAACTCCTCCGCCTTCCGTAACATCGAATCCTTCACCACCGTGTCGGTCGCTTCGGGGTCGATGTCTAGGAAAAAATCTTGTCCGCTCAAATCGTCGCGTTCATCCCGATCGACGGATCGCTGCAGCATTTTCCCCAAACTCAGGATCGCTTCGCTGTAACGCTGCTCCGCGATCGCCCGTTCCGCCTCGTCCAATTGCTGCCGAACTGATCGTGGTGGCTGCATGAACAGCCCCGACATCTCCGGTGCATAGCTGCGAAAAACCTGGGCATGAACCGACGTCGCCGATCCACCCCCGAGGCACAGCAGAATCCCCACAAAAAATAGCACTTGCCGACAGGGCAAAGCAGGTACCAAACGGGGGAAGGATGCCCGGCGTTCCGACACTTGCCAGTGGGTGTGAATGGATGGAAACATGTCGCATACCGGCGGGAAGAAGGAAGACGTCAAGAAGCCTGACTGCAAAAGCATGGGAGGGCCGTCGATGCAAGAAAGGAGGTTTGCTGTCCGCCGCAGACGAAAAGAATCGCCCACGCTGCCCTTGCATTGTAGGCGATGCGGCAGGAATTGGCATCGCCAGCAGCCGACAATTGCTTGGGACAGGTCGATCAATCGGGAGTATCGAGGTACGGATCCTGGCCGATTTCTCGCTGAATCTTTTTTCGCTCGCGTTCGTGATGCAACAAAACCATCCGATCTCGAAAATGCTTCCGCTCGACTTTCTTCTGCGCTTTGCGGAACAGTCCGGCAAATCTGGGCAAGTTGCCACGTTGCCGCTCGCCTGCCTCCTTCAGCCGTTCTGCCCTGCCTGGCCCGAAACCGCTTGCCAGGATGTCGTCATCCAACGACAAGTACTGCCGATACGAACCTCGGTCCCCCTGCCGTCCACAGCGACCGATTAACTGTCGATCGATCCGCGCCGCGTCGTGCAATTCGGTGCAGATCACATGCATCCCCCCGAGCGCTTCCACACCGGGCCCCAATTTGATGTCGGTTCCACGTCCAGCCATGTTGGTCGCCACGGTCACCTTGCCTTGTTGTCCCGCTTGCAAAACGATCTCCGCCTCGGCTTCGACGTTGTTCGCATTCAAAATCTGGTGCTCGATTCCGGCGGCCACCAGCAGTTCGGACAACCTGATCGATTTGTCGATCGACCGCGTTCCAATCAGCACCGGGCGGCCGACTTGATGCATCTGCACCACCTCGTCCACCACCGCGACAAATTTCTTTTGCATGTTTCCCAGCACGCAATCTGCCAGCCGCTCGCGTTGTGGAGGCCGATTGGTTGGGACGCGGATCACGGGCGTGCGGTAAATTTTTTTCAGTTCCCGCGCCGATGTTGCTGCCGTCCCGGTCATTCCCGCCAAGTGGGGATAGCGCAAGAACAAATCCTGAACCGTAATCCGCGCCGCTTGACCGGTCGGCACGCTGATCTCAATCTGCTCTTTCGCTTCGATTGCCTGATGGATACCATCCCGCCACTTCCGCCCTTCGGCCAGACGCCCAGTGAATTCGTCAACAATCACGATTTCGTCCTGTCCCTGCTGGTCGGGGCGGACGACGTATTGTCGATCAAGCAGGAATTCACGATACACCTTAATGGCTCGCTCGGCGAATTCGTACAGATCCACCAGTCCCGTAGTCCGAACCAAATCGTTTTTCGGGAGCGAGCGGACACGTTGACGCCCCCGCGAGGTCAGTTCGTAACGTTTCGTGTCGTCTTCGATCGTAAAATGTTCCTCAATCACAAACGACGATGCGTGCTCGGCTGCCCAACGATAGGTCTCCACAATCTGGTCGCGAACCGTATCTTCCAAACTGCCAATGATCAGCGGTGTCCGCGCTTCGTCGATTAGGATGCTGTCGGCTTCGTCAACCAGACAAAAATGCATGCCGCGCATCACCGGTTGATCGCCACCGCCACGAAAGCCGTCGTCACCATCGCCCAACATTTCAGTTTGTAAGCGGTTTTGTGCGCGCAGTAACAGTCGGTCGCGAAGGAAATCAAAACCAAACTCCTTGGCCGTTCCATAGGTGACCGAAGCCGAATAGGACTTTCGCCTAGCCGTCTGGTCATCGGGAGTTTGGATGCAACCAACCGTCAAACCCAACAACTCGTACAGCGGTGTCATCCACTCCGCGTCCCGCCGGGCCAGGTAGTCGTTGACCGTGGCGAGGTGCGCTCCCTTGCCGACCAGGGAATGCAAATAAAGCGGCAGGGTTGCGGTCAGCGTTTTTCCCTCACCGGTTTGCATTTCGGCAATGCAGCCTTCAAACAGACAGATGCCACCGACCATTTGCACGTCGTAATGCCGCATCGAAAGCGCACGGCGGCCCGCCTCGCGAACCAGTGCGTACGCTTCGGGCAACAAGGCTGACAGCTTTTCACCCGATTTGGCACGGTACCGCAGCGCCAGCGAACGCTTTCGCAAAGCGGAGGTCTCTTCGCGTTTTAGGTCCAATTCCAGCGCGTTGATCGCTTGCAGGTGTCGTCGCCAACGCAACATTCGCGGCGAGATGCCAGTCGAGAGGTAAGACCCCAACGAGGGAGAGGCCGACGGTTGTGGTAGGTCCGAGCCGCCATCGGCGACAGTTTGTGGGATCCGATCCAGCGTCGATTTCGCGTTCGATTCGGTGCCCAGCGACAGCAGCGGCTCGGTCGTGCCCTGTTGGGCGTCAGAAGGATCGGCAGTCGTCATGCTTTTTCCACTAAAGTGATCGTGAATCTCTTATCTTACCCGCTGTCGCTGCCGAGGGCGGCTGCAAAAAAGCAGTTTTTCGTGGCAAGCTAGGCAGTCTGCGATGCGTTTTCCGCCGTTGCCGCTTGTTCTGCATTTCCGCATCAATCCAGTCGATTCACATGTACTAGTTGTGTCAGTGTTCCCGGACTGTAGAGCAAGACTAATGAAAAAAATACTACGTTTCCTTGCGGTAGCGGCGGTCACCGCAGGAATTTCGCACGGTTTTGCGAATCAAGCGCAAGGCCAAAATCGCCAATCGATCGGTGACCTGTCCCCCTCAGATTCGGTCCAACCCGCAGCGGTGCAAGAGGGCTATGTGGGCGATCTTCACGAGCCAGCTCCCCTGCCCACTGCGAGGGTCAGTCACACAGGTGGCTGGAATGGTCCGGCGATCCGCGACAGCAAGCCAAGTTGTAATTCGCATGTGATGCGCTCCCGCGGGCATGGCAGCATCGGGCAGGCAATGCATTGCGGAAACCCGGATGCTTGGTTTAGCTCGGAAGCTTTGCTGTGGTTTCCCGAAGCGCGAACCTCGCCGCTTCTGGCCACCAGTGCTGATCAGGGTGCCCTGCCTATCCCGGGACAACCCGGGTATCAAGCCGAATACGGTGGCCGAACTTACACTGGCATGACTCCAGGCATGCGGTTTGACGGGGGGATCTACACCGCCGACGGCAGTCTTGGCTTCGGGGGACGTGTCTGGTTTCTGTTCAACACCAGTGATAGCTTCGCGGGGGCGGCAGATCCGACCACTCGCAGCCTCGGGGTGCCTTTCTTTGACCCTTCGGTCGGGATTGAAAACAGTTTGAATGTTGGCGGTGCCTTGGTGCCGCCCCGTCAGGGCACCCTGAACATCCGGTCCGAGCTGGATTTGGTTGGTAGCGAATTGTACGGCCGGCTGCTGCTGATGGGCGGGGACGGGTTCCGGGTCGAGGCGATCGGGGGTTATTCCTACTTCCTGATTCGCGACAAACTGATGCTTAACGCTAGTTCGACGATCCTGCCCGGTGGGCCGCAGTTTGACTTCAGCGACCGCTTTGATGCTCGCAACGACTTCCACGGCGGGCAAATCGGTTTCTCCACGCAGGTGAATAAAGGACGATTTTCTCTAACCAGCCTGACAAAGGTGCACTTGGGCAACAACCGGCAACAGTTGACGGTCCGAGGCAACAGCTCGACCACCATCCTAGGTGACCCGCCCATCGTCACCGATACCACCGGCGGTATCTTCGCGATGGACAATCAGGGCCGGACCGCACGCAGCGTCTTCACGTTTGCACCAGAAGCCAACGTAAAACTTGGTTATCGGATGCGGAACTACATTGACTTCAGCGTCGGATATTCCTTCATCTACTGGAACCGTGTTGCCCTTGCGGGTGACCAAATGGATCGAATCGTCGATTCTACAGGCTTGGTGAACAACGTAGCAACCGTCGCGCAGCCCAGCCGATTGTTCAATGACCGAGGTTTCTTTGTCCACGGGGTCGACTTGGGAATGACGATCCAATACTGATCCAGGTCCCACGGACCATCAGAATTTGCTGACACAACCACCTAATCTCGCCCAACGGTTGCAGGTCTACCAGGACCTGCGACCGTTTTTTTGTTAATTGGCAAGCGAAACGCCGCAAGCAAAGTAAGTCAGCCGGTCCTTGCATCCTTGGACCTCGGCCGGTTGCCCATCGCTTGGATGGCGTCTGTACCGTAAGCCGCAGTGGTCGGGGGCGGGATCGAACCGCCGACACACGGATTTTCAGTCCGTTGCTCTACCAACTGAGCTACC